>DATMYN010000001.1:0-15754 GCA_035560875.1 Longilinea sp.
GGAATAAGACAACATCCTTGCCCACAGCCCGTCTTAACCGGTAGATCACATTCTTAAAGCGCATTTTCATTTCGGATTGGGTGCATCCCGGCCAGAATGCTTCACCGACAACTTCCTTGGTTACTCCACTGGGATGAGCCAACAAGAAAAAGAATAGATCCCGGGCGGTCTGTGCTTGCCAATCGCCACCGGTGATCACTTTGTCATTTAGGGTTACCTGCATTTTACCCAATGCCTGGATCAATAAATGAGGTGGGGCAAATGGGACTGCCACCACCTTGCGGCGTAACTGCCGCCGCAAAGCAGCCTGGTTTTGTTCCAATTGGTCAAATTCTTGGAACAAATATTGGATCATGCTCCGGTATTTCGGGTCTTGTTCCAGGGATTTTAAATAAAGGCGGAGTTCCTGCACGGTGGGAAGTAATGCGATCAAAGGATTCACGCGGGTCAATAGATCAGATAATTTTTCCATATCGGCCCTATGATCACCACCCTGAGCCAGGCGGAAAGCTGCCAGATAAAGCTGGGCACGCGTTTCTTCCAGGTTATAGCCTTGATCGTGGAAAAAATTGACCGTCGGTAACAGTTGATCAACTCCCTCGTTGTATAGACCTTCTGCCAACAATATTCTGGCTTGCTCCATTTTTACCAGATTCATCTCGTACTCCGAATGGTTCTTCTCCGCCAGCCGGCGTGCATTTTCGATGGACCGGCGAGCCTGGAACGTATTCCCATTCCGGTGAGATAAAACCGCTTCAGCCAAATTGATTGCAATCAATAAGAATGTGTCTTGAATCCGTTCCGCAATCGTTTGGGCTTGGGTATAGGCATCCATTGCCTGTACACCGGCTCCCAAGTCATTATATAGATCAGCAATACTGGCTAAAGAGAATGCTTCCAACCGTAAGTACCCGCCCATTCGGGCATATTCGACCGCTTTTTCAAGGTTATGGATGGCTTTTTCGTACTCCCCCATCATCCGCTGCATATCACCAAGATTGTTAAGTACATTAGCCAGCCAGATGATATTGTTGGTGCGCTGCCAGTAATCGACCGCTTTCATATAGGAATGTTCAGCAGAGGGGAAATCGCCTTGAGATTTATGGACATTGCCGATTTCCATCCATAAGATCGCCATCCGCTGATCTTCCTGCAGTTCTTGATATAACTGATGGGAAGTGGTGAATGCCGATAATGCATCGGCAAGCTGACCCATGCGGTACAGCGCCAGTCCGCGAGCCCGGTGAGCTTCTGCCTCCAAAACTTCGACATTGGCTAACCCGGGCATCAGTGCCAATGCCCGATCCGAATCTTCCAGGGCTTGTTTATATTCACCTAACATTTGACGGGTACTAGCCCGCCTGACGAGTACATCGACCAATAACTCCGGCGGATCTTGCGGAGAGATCTGGTAGACTGCTTGGTTAAGATATTCCAGGCTTGGACGAGCATTTCCCAACATCACCATTACACTTCCCTTAAGGGAAAGGAGTTTGGCATTGCGATTGAGGGTTTTAATAGGTAAAACATCCAACCAATGTCCAAGGGTGGTCAGATAACCGCTGGTCAATAACCTACTGCCGTATTCGGTAATGTATTTTTCAAGATCCCCAGGCTCGCCAAACCGGCTGTACAGGTCATATACCCGTTCCCATTCGTTCCGTTCAATATAGAATTGTTCCAATGCCCGGGCGATCAAGGCAGCTTCTTCGGGGAGTTCTTGAAGCAAACGCTGCTGTAAGAATTCTTGCCACAAGTTATGGTAGCGCAGCCAGGTTTCATCTTCGCCCACCGGCAGGACAAATAATTTGTGCCTGATCAATTCATCCCATAAAGCCTGCCAATTATCGCTGATCCCTACCGCCTTACCTAAAATATCACGGCACAAGCGTACATTGAATTCCTCGAATAGCGAGGTTCGCAGCAAGAAATGGCGCAGGCCGGGTGACTGCTGGAAATAAACTTGTTCGGCTAAAAAGTCATACAGACCGATCCCTGTTGCACGCTGCTTCTGTAATGAGTACGCAAGCCCTTTTTTGTCCATCAATTCGGTGGAAAGGAGCAAACCGGTAATCCAGCCGTTGGTTTGATGGGACAGATCAGTGGCTTCGGATAATGGGATCTCTTTCTTTTGGTTTTGGTAGATCAATTTCTGAAGTTCATCCGGACGGAATGCCAGATCTTCCATACCCAAACCATTGACCTGTCCACGTGATACCAACAAAGGCAGATCGGGTAATGAGATCAATGTCCGTGAGATGATGATCAGATGACAGTTATCATCCATTTCTTGGATGATCTGGCTGAGCAGGTAGCCAACCGGTTCACAATCATCCACATAATGGTAATCATCCAGAACGATCACAAAATGTTCGTTGATCGATTGGTAAGCCTCATTAACGATCACGGCAACCATTGAATCTAAATTCAACTCGGTCTGTGAAAGGCTATGTAAAGCTGCTAATGAACGCTTTCCAAAATTGGGATATTGCTGAGCGATGCTGGTTATCAAGTGCGCCAGGAACCGGCGCGGTTCACGGTCTGCCCTATCCAGCGTATACCAACAAAAAGGCCATTCGGTATGATGAGCGAAATCAACGATCAGGGAAGTTTTTCCATAGCCGGCCGGGGCAGCGACTATGGTAATTCGATGGTCGATGAATTCATATAATGCATCCATCAACCGGCTGCGGGTATAAAGATCACTCCGCCGGCGAGGCATCAATAATTTCGTTAAAGTTACAGAAGGCTCATCTTCCGACATTGCCCTTGTTTACCTGCTTTTGGTTTATAAGACTTTGGTAAAAGACCTGCACCTGAGCACGTACCAGATTCGTTTCGGCCTTTTCGGCAATGATCTGAAGGTTTCTTTCCGCAGCGGTCGCACGCAGACCGGGATTTTCCAAGGCTAAAATAATCGCGTCGGCTAATGCCTCTGGTTTGGTAGGCTCTACCAATATTCCATTCACTCCGGGTGTGATCCACTCGCGCAGTGATTCAATATCTCCGGCGATCGGGAAACAACCGCAAGCCATAGCTTCCAGCAGGGAATTGGGTGTGCCATCGTGTTCGGAAACGGACACAGATATCAATGAGCGGATGAAAAGATCCCACAAGGTCGATTGAGGGAGATACGGCAATAAACGCACATGGTTTTCTAATTTCAAACGCATGATCCAATCCAATGCTTCATTCTGGCCGGCCATGGCAGCGCAGATAAAGAACACATCTGGATCGCGTTGTATCACCAGAGGAATAGCCTGGAAAAACACATCATTGCGCACACTGCCCGGGCGGAATCCGCGCGGATTAATGATAACCTTGGCCCGCGGAGGGATCATATCGAGGGTTGAATCGCCATCCTCACGAGCCTGACGGATCTCAGACAGGGATACTCCCCCAGCGCCCGGTACTACCAGTGTCGGTTTTTCTTCAGCAAACCCCCATTGCCGGCCCAAGCGGATATCCCGTTGAGCATCCGCCATTAGGCCATCCGCACGGGCCAGGGTACGCAAAGAAGCTTGCGTCATTGCCCGTGACCCATTGGCATGGAATGTCAGGTCGTTTCCCCAAATAGATACTACCATGGGGATCTCTGCCGGGGTAAAGGTGGCCAGCATCCCCTCAAACGGGATACGCAAAGCATGCACAATATCGGGGTTAAGTGCTTTGACGAGGTTCAAAAATTCACTGCGATAAAAATGAGCAGTCAACGGACCAAACCAGTATCGCCCGGACATGAGGATATTCCGAAAACGTCCCACTCTGCGCCGGACCGAGGTTTGCTCTTGTCCCGTATGGGCTCCGCTGCTCACCTGGCTGCCAGATAGGGCTCCAAAGGCGACCGGCAGTACGTACACCTGGTCAACGCCTGGCAGCGAAGAACAAGGAAAAGTGCTGATCAGACTTACCCTGTGTTGTAAGGCGATCAAAGATTCTGCCCAACGGCGGGCTATAGGACTGCGTCCATCAGCAACTAAAAGGATATGCATGTACTTCTACACCTCTCCAATACTCTGCAGAGCCTGCAGGAAGGCTTCTACCATCTTCTCAAGGTTAATCTCATCATGGACTATCCGGTAGGATTCATTACCCATCTGGCGGATTCGAGCCGGGTCGGATAATGCCAATAAAAGTATACGGCTTAATTCGCCAGGCTGCATACTATCAATAACCCATCCGTTATCCTGCCGGACAAGATCAGCTTGGGTTCCATCCGCCTCACCGACGATCACCGGTAAAGCAAAGCTCATGGCTTGTTGGATGGCTAATCCGCCGGTGCCTGGCAGTACGAACAGATCCGCCTTTTTAAAATACGGTTCCAAGGCGTGACCATGTAACGCACCGATGAATTTTGCCTGCGGATAGATCGTTTCAGCCAACCGCTGCCACTCTGCCCGGGCAGGACCATCCCCAATAATGACTAGTTCCGGTTGGATGGCGGTAGGCAATTCGGCACAAGCCTGTAATAATGCATCGATCTTTTTGCGGAACTGCAATCTTCCCACAAACAGTAGTGTGGCGCGTTCGTTTTTTAGCCCGGCGGGTCTATGCGGAGCAGGCCCGGTTGGCCGCGGCGCCACCGCATTCGGAGCTACATAGACCTTTTCAGCCGGAAAACCCGCCCTTCTATAGCTATCAGCGCCGGCAGCACTATAAGTAATGACACCATCCAACTGGAATAAAAGCCGGTTTCGAAGTTGTGAGCGTAAAGCGGAGAAAGGCCCCGAATCAACCGGAATGCCAAGCCCCCAGCCCACGACTTTCCGCTTGCGGGCATGCATCCAATTTACGGCTGCAGCTATCGAACGGTTACGCGGGTTGGCTTCAATGACCAAAATATCCGGCTGCCAATTTTCGAGCCAGTCGATCAATCCACCTTGTTTAAAGAAAACCTGACCGGCAATTTTGGACTGATGATTTTCAGCTTCAAAAAAAAGAGCGTGTTTCAACCCGGCTGCCTGTTCCACCATATCCTCAGCGGGTGGTTGACCGGCAAAAACAGCCAACCCTTTCGAGCAGGAAACAGCCAGCATCTCAAAAAAGGGGGCTCGATAGGTTGGTAAAACCCGTTGTTGAATGCCAACTTTAAGATCCAATATCGGTGTCATCCTGTAAATACCTTTACTTGGGACCCGGTCACTGTTTTTGTAACTTCCAGGCGAGCCGGGAAGGCTTCCTTTAATTCCTCTAAATGGGTGATCACCAAAATCTTGGCAAAATCCGGTTGGACCATATTGATGGCTTCGATCAAACGCTGCCGCCCTTCAACATCCTGGCTGCCAAAACCCTCGTCTATCACCAATGTTTGCAAGCGCGCCCCGGCACGCTGCGCCAGCAGGTGCGAAAGTGCCATGCGGATGGCGAAATTCACCCGGAAAGCCTCGCCCCCGGAGAAAAGCTCGTATGGACGTTCTCCCAGAGCATCGGAAATAATGATATCCAATGTCTCTTTTTGATCTTCACGGTTCTTGTCTTTGTATGCTTTTTGGGTGGCGAAACGAACGTTCATACTGCCACTGCTAAGCCGTTCAAGGATATCATTGGCGCGCTGCTCGATTTCGGGTAAAGCCTGTTCAATTAACATTGCCGGCAGACCATCTTTACTGAAAGCCCGTTCCAGGGTTTTGTAGCGCCCGGACCGCTGCATAAGTTCCTCTTGCTGGCTGCAGAATTTGGTCTGCTGTTTGCTCAGTTCAGCGAGGACATTTACACTCTGGTGAGCCTGACCCACTTTTAGGCGCAGCATATTTTCCGCCTCGCGCAGGGTCATCAATTCATCTTCCATTTGACGCATGTCCGGCAAAGAAGCCGCTTCGGCTTCATATTTATCCAAAGCCTGGTGATATTGCTTTTCTTGAGCAGTAATGGTTGTATCCGACTTTTTAAGCTGGGCTTCCAACTCTTTAACCTCTCGTTCAAGCCCTGCCAAAGCGGCTTGAGCGGCTGCCACCTGCCGGATCTTTTCCTCACTTGAGCGCCCGGCTAATTCAGCCTGTCGGACGGCATCATGGGCAGCCGAGTCATACCCCAATTCCTTTAAGGAGGCATCGACCTGTGCCAGCTGGGTGCGGGCTTCCAAGGCAAAATCTTGTTCCGCTAATTTGGCTTTTAACAAAGCCAGACGCGGCCCGCCTGAGGTTTGCCAATCATTCACAATTGTCAGGTCACGCTGTAAAAAGCTCTCTTCTTGGCCTTCGGACCGTTTCTGTTGGGCTAAAAGGGTTTCGAGGTTCTTCAATGCTCCCAGATCTTTTTCAAGCTGTTCACATACGGTGCGTACCCGCTTGCCTTCTGCTTCACTATTGGCGACATTTTCGGTTTTTTCTTTGTATTGAGCATTCAGGTCAGTGATGTGTCTTTCCCGATCATCTGCCGTCAGCGGCTGCCCGCAGAACGGGCATGTACTGCCTGAAACCCCTTTTAATCGCTCGATCAATTCTTCAATCTCTTTGAGTTCGCGTTTGAGCTGAGAATATTCTGCCCGCATCTGCCCCAGACTATCATTGGCTGAACGCAGCTCTACCTCGATAGAAGACCGCTTTTCCAGGGCTGATTGGGTCACTGCCAATTCACGCTGGGCATTTTCCAACGCCGCCTTGCGCTCGGGGAGCACAGCGCTAATTTCACTCACTTTCGCTTCTTCTGTGACCAACCCCTGAATTTCTTGTTCCATACGGGCACGTTCACGCTCGATCTCGCGCAGTGGTTCCTGGCGTTGGGCTTCATACTGGTGGAAATTCCTTGCTACACCATCCCACCGTTCCAGCTCCTTACGGGTTTGCTGCCACGCATCAAATGCGGTCTGAATTGCGCCTGCTTGGGCAATCGTGGTTTTTGCCAGATCATGTTCAACCCGCCGCGAAGCGATTTTTTCTACCAATTCCACGCGTTCTTGCTGGGACCTCTGGTACTGCTCATTTACCAGATCAACTAACTTTTTCTGCTCGGCTAAAGAAGCCGCCAGGCGTTGCAGGCCTTCCAGGGTGGTTTCTTTGGATTTTCTGGTTTCTTCCGCTGCAGCCAATTCTTTTTGAGCTGTTTCCAAAGCGGCTTTACGTTCAGGCTCTTGAGCCAATTCTTGCTCGATCTCCTGCAGCCGCCCCTGGTTTATGGCTTGCTGGCGGTCAATTTCCTTGCGCTTGTCGGCCGTTCGATTCTTGTAGCCTTCCCACTGTTCCAATCCCAACACGGTGAACAGTGTATGCTTGCGATCGCTTGATTTCTGTTGAGAAAATTGATCGGCTTTGCCCTGCAAGAAGAAGGAAGCATTGGTAAACGTGCGGTAATCCAGGCGCAGTGTATTTCGAATCGACTCTTCGGTCTTGCTCATGGTTGACTCGGTAAGGGTCTTCCACTGCTTTTGAGCATCAGCAACCATGAATTCGAGCTGAGAGGTTTTCTTGCGGGGGCGCGTTCGGATTACCTTGTAGGCAAGGCCTTCGTATTCAAACTCCAAGATAACCTGGGCTTCTTTTACCGTGCTGGATGAATTAATAATGGCATCTGCGTCATCTTTAAGGCGGGCTTCGCCAAATAGTACCCAGGTGATGGCATCCAATAAACTGCTTTTTCCAGCGCCATTGGCTCCGGAAATACAGGCGAGATTAAAACCGGTAAAATCTATCTCTACCGGCTCGATATAGGAAAGAAAGCCTGAAATTCGCAACCTGATGGGGATCATTGTTTATCTCGTTGGGGTTATGGTGCCAGATCGTCTGGTTCGGTTTTCGTCAGTAAAACCTTGTCCACCCGGCGTCCGTCCATATCCACGACTTCAAAACGGAAACCATACCACTCAAAATGCTGTCCGGCAGTCGGGATGGTACCCAATTGGCTCATTACCAACCCGCCAACCGTTTGATACCCAACCCGGGTCTCATCCGGCAGGTCATCGAGTTCGATCAACTCCTTTAGTTCATCGATCGGCAGTAAGCCGTCGAGTAACCAGGAGCCGTCATCCCGCTGTACGATGCCAATATTCTCTTCCTGACCAGACTCGGGAATATCTCCCACGATCGAGGAAAACACATCGTGAAGGGTGACCATCCCCAATAGCCCGCCGTATTCGTCGATCACAATAGCCACATGGGAACTGGCCCCTTTAAAGAGCTCGAGCACTTTTGGGGCAGTCATACTATCAGGCACATAGATGGGAGGTTTCAACATGCTTACGATGTCGATCGGCTTTTCCATCAATCTACAGCTTAATAGGTCCTTTACTACCAGGATACCTTGAACATTATCCAAATTCTCGCGGGCGACCGGCAGCCGCGAATGGGTGCTTTGCAAAGCTTGCCTGAAGATCTCATCGACCGGTTCATCCAGGTCGATCCATTCGATCTCCGTGCGTGGGGTCATAATAGCATCGATGGTGCGTTCTCCAAAGCGGAATACCCCTTCCACCATATCCTGTTCGGACTCTTCAAAGATACCCACCTGAGTACCTTGTTCCATTAGATCTTTGATCTCGTCCTGGGTCACCGGTGGATCAATCGGAGGTTTGACACCCAGAATTTTCAAGCCAAGATCGGTTGAGGCGCTTAATACTTTAACCAATGGTGTGGTTAACCAAGATAAAAAGCGCATGAATCTAGCAACGCTTGAGGCTACTTTTTCGGGGTTATTCAAAGCCAGGCGCTTGGGGATCAATTCACCGATCACAAGAGAGAAATAGGTGATCACAATGACCACGATAGCCAAAGCGAGGCTTCTGGCGTAGGGCATGAGCCATGAAACCCGGGATAAGAGCAAAGCCAGGTCATCACTGAGGGTGGCACCACCCAACGCGCCGGTAAGCACGCTGACCAAAGAAATCCCAACCTGCACAGAGGATAACAAGCGGTTAGGGTTTTCTGCTAATTCCAAGGCTGCTTTGGCAGAAGCATCGCCATCATCCGCCCGCTGCTGCAAACGCACCTTGCGGGCCGAGACAAGCGCTATCTCAGCCATGGCAAAGTAGCCATTCGCCAGGATAAGCAGGAGGATCACCAAGATCTCAGTAGTTGTTGACATTATTCTCTTTCAAACTCTTTTTCGATTAGATCAAATCCGACTCTTTCGTTTCTCCGGCAATCACTTCGGCTGCCAAAGACTGCAAAGCTTGCTTCTCTTCGGGTGATGTTTTCATCGTATCCCAATACATTTCAAGCAATTCCAGTGGAGATGCGCTGGCCAGCACTCTACCCTCCGGCAGGCGGAAACGGGCTTCGATTTGAGGGTGGCGCAAGAAATGGAATTCAAAAGCGGGTTCGGCATAATGGCGGATGGCCGTTTCATCGATCAAGGTCTCCAACTCGCGTGGGTAGGTCACAACCAAGCGCAGCATGGCGCCGGCTATTTTTTCAGCCGGAGGCAAAACAGCCATGATAGCCGCCTGAACCGCGGCAGCATCCATTGTCCCTTTATGATCCGTGAGGTTACATGCGCAATCGATGAACGCCCGCCCGGCCAATTTTCGCCACGAGACTTGGGCCGATCCATGCTGGACATCGACGATGACAAAATATTTATCGTCATCCGCTTCACCAAAATCAACCCGTTCGATCGAACCCGGGTAGATCACGGGGGGATGATTTGACCTATTGGCCTTGGGATCGACTTTAAAGGACTGTTCCCCATTCAGATTTTGGGCTTTATGAATATCTCCCAAAGCCACATAATCCAATCGGGGATCTTTGACCATGGACGGCGGTAAAACCAACTCATTTCCCAGAATGAGGCTGCGTTCAGCCCCGAGCCGGGCGCCTTGCACCATGGCATGGGCGGTTAATACCACCGGTAAGGTTGGGTCGATCTCTTGTAGAAAGCCTTGAACTAATTCCATTAAGGCTTTTTCCATTGCTTCATTGATGTCTTTGACCTTGGCGGTCTCCAACCCTAAAGCCGCCACCATACCCGAGCGGGAAAGCCACGGTAAGGCAATGATCTGCAGCGGTGCTCCGATCTCCTCGGGGCGGATCAAGCAGGGTTTGGCTGCGACCAACACATGCGGTATCTGCAGGGTTTCGTATTCCTGTAAGGCATGGGCCCGACCAAAGGCAGGCGATCGGTCATGGTTGCCAACCAGTAAAAGCGTTGGGATGCCGGCCTGGGATAAACGCACCATGCGCCTTCCCCATTCGCGTTGGAAGGTGGGCGCGGGGGCTCGGTCACGGTAGGTATCTCCGGCAAACAGCACCAGATCAACTTTTTCATCGATGGCGGTTTGGATGATCGTATCGAGGGCTTTAAGAAAATCCAAGGCCCGCAGGGGTAAACCCGTTTGAGGGTCTTGCCTGCCCTGGCTGACCATATCGATATGAGCGTCGGCAAAATGCAGGATACGCGCCATGGTGGGTGTATTAGGGGGTCATACCGAGGTTTTGAAGTTCGGTGACCGCCGGGGGGAAATTCGGATGGTACAGCAAAGCCGATTGCAAGTCTTCAATCGCGCCGGTTGTATCTCCCAAAGCAGCTCTGGAAAGGCCGCGCCAGTAAAAGCTCTCCTCCAAGGCCGGGTCACTATCACGTACTAAATTGATCGAGTTATCCGTAGCCAAGGTGATCACATCCTGGTACCGTCCCATGTAATAGTAGGCGAAATAGGGACCTGTTTGGTACCACAAGATGCGGTATGGCCGCACGGTAAGATCTTCCGGTAACGTGTTATACAACGTAAAAGCCTGATCATATGCGGTTGCAGCACCGGCATAGTCCTGTAAGAGGGTCAAACTGGATCCGACGTTATACCAGGCAAAAAATTGATCCACCCCGCTTAATAGAGCAATTTCGTTTGATGCGTTCTGGTAGGCACGTTGGGCATTGGCTGTTTCATCAGCGTCTGCTCCCAACAATGCCATTACTTCACTCTCTTGATCGGCCGGGTAAAGGACAATATAGGTAAAGTTGAATGAGCGCCAGGCGGTCATAAAAGCGTCATATTCTTCGGGATGGTTGGCTTCTACATATGAGTCTTGGGCGGTTAGAATACCGGTGGCGTCATCATAGGCGGTGATAACCTGATAATGTCCCATCCAACTGACCACACCGCTGATATCTCTAAAATAAACACCGGTCTCAACCAACACCGGATACCCGGCGGAGATCAACCGGCGGAGAACATCCAAGTTTCCGCCCACACGCACAACCCCGTTCAATTCGGCGTAGGTTTGGGCATAATCCAGCATCTCATACGGCATTACATTTTTATCGCGGTCATACGGTTTGAGGATCGATCCGACGGCGGTCATGCTTCCGCTCCAACCCCAATAAGACATAGCCATGGAAAGGTTGGCCGGGGCACAGTAATTAAAATAGCCGATTTGTGAGTAGTAGGTTACACCGCTCACCGAGGCTTGCGCCGGTAAGGGTGTAGATGTAATGGTTGGGGTTGCGCTGGGGATTGGGGTTTCTTGGACAGCGGTTAGGGTTGGGGTTAATGTTGAACCTGCTAGAAGGGTGGCTTGCAGATCAACCGTGGCAACGGTGTTGGGTTGAAATGCTACTTCTTCCGGAGGGTTGAAAAAAAGCCTGGCTTGTGTCATCCAATCGTTAAAATGGTAGACTACGCGGTCTCGAATGGAGGGCAGTCCAAATAAAACCCCTGCCACCACCATGATGCCGATTAAAAACAATAAAAAGGGATTGAATTTCGTCTTTCGCATACAAAGATTATAACAGAAGGATGGTAATTGGATTGGCGGGGGAGAGGGTAGATTAAAACAACAACAGCCTGCGGGTTGCAGGCTGTTGTTTTGTTACAAAATTTCTTAGGCCATCTCAACGACAGCGCCGGCAGCTTCCAGTTTGCTCTTGGCATCCAGGGCAGCTTCCTTGGCAACAGCGGCGAGGACCTTGACGCCGGCGGTTTCAGCCATTGTCTTGGCTTCGACCAAGCCCAGGTTGGTGAGCTGGCGAATGACTTTGATGACATCGATCTTCTTGGGGCCAGCTTCCTTGAGGACGACATCGAACTCAGTCTTTTCCTCAGTTTCGGCAGCAGGACCAGCACCACCGGCGGCGGGAGCAGCAACAGCTACGGCGGCGGCGGCGGAAACGCCCCATTTTTCTTCTAATTTCTTTACGAGTTCAGCAGCTTCCAATACGGAAAGACCGCTCAATTGATCAACTAATTTCTCGAGGTCAGCCATTTTACTTTCTCCTTCAAAAAAGTATTTCTTTTTGTATTGATGACGCCGGTTCATCCGGATACGTCACCTGGATAATTGACGATACCCTTAGGCGGCTGCAGGAGCAGCTTGCTCAGAATGGGCTTTGACAACATAAGCGAGCTGGCGGGCAGGCTCGGCCAGAGTGCGTACGAGCTGGGTTGCGGGTGTATTGAATAGACCCAACAGTTTGGCGCGTACAACCGGCAGAGGCGGCAGATCAGCTAATGCTTTCACGCTGGCGACTGAAAGGATCTCATTCCCCAGCATTCCACCTTTGATCGCGAAGATCTCGGATTTCGATGTTCCATCGCTGATTACTTTAGCTAAAGCTGGGGGATCCGAAAAAGCGAACCCAACCAGGCTGGTACCATCAAATATCTTGGAAGTGGGCATCTTGGCGGTTTCGAGTGCACGTAACATCAAGGTGTTCTTGACCACATGTAACTCACCACCCGCTTCACGTGCTTTTGCACGGAAAGCATCAATATCCTTCATGCTCATCTTGGAATAGCTGACCACGAAGATCGCTTGGCTTTTCTTAAGCCAATCTACATATTGATCTTGCAATTCAATCTTGCGTTGTTTATTGAAGGCCAATGAAAATTACCTCCTTTCCTCTAAGATAGAGGACAAAAAAGTCCTTGCCCGGAAGCACCAGGCAAGGACGCAAATTACCCATCGAAATGGATCAAACGTCTTCACCTGGGCAGGATATTAAGCCCGATAAGGGCACCGGCTGTCAATGGTGGTCTGCGCGGCTTACTTGCGCAGGGTTTTATTTTATCACAACTACTCTTTCACCGACATACTTTGGGCAGCGTTGGCATCAATTTTGACACCGGGTCCCATAGTGGATGTAACCGTGATGCGGCGGATATATGTGCCTTTTGCGGCGGAAGGACGAGCCTTGCGGATCGCTTCCATGAGAGCGGCAAAATTCTCGACCAATTTGATATGGTCAAAAGAGACTTTTCCCAACGGCACATGGATATTGGCTGTCTTATCCAGACGAAATTCCACACGCCCGGCTTTGGCTTCTTTGATCACACGCGGTAGATCATCAGGCTGAGCAACCGTTCCGGCTTTCGGGTTCGGCATCAGACCACGCGGGCCTAATACACGCCCTAATTTACCGGCTTTTCCCATCATATCGGGGGTGGAGATGGCTACATCAAAATCGGTCCAACCAGCTTGGATCTTGTTGATCCATTCGTCGCTGTCAGCGACATAATCGGCACCGGCTTCTTGGGCTTTGGTAGCGCCTTCGCCTTGGGCGAAGACCAATACACGTACCGTTTTACCTAAACCATGCGGCAGAACGACAACATCACGTACCTGTTGGTCAGCCTGGCGGGGATCCAAGCCCATGCGCATGTGGACTTCAACCGTGGAATCGAACTGCGTGTAAGCAGTTTCTTTGACCAGGTTCAAGGCTTCGGCCGGTTCATAATAGGTGTCGGGGTTGATCTTTCCGACAAGGGCCATATACTTTTTACCGTGTTTCGGCATTTTTACTCCTCGTGGTTCAAACGGGTAAACAAGTTACCCTCCCACTTATCCTTAGTCAACGACAGTGATGCCCATATTGCGGGCGGTGCCTTCGATTTGGCGCATGGCGCCTTCCATATCGTTGGCGTTCATGTCTTTATATTTTTTCTCAGCGATCTCACGGATCTGAGCACGGGTAACCTTGCCAACTTTATTGCGGTTGGGGGCATCCGAACCCTTGGGGATCCCAGCAGCTTTCTTGAGCAATTCACCGGCAGGCGGCGATTTGAGGATGAAAGTGAAGGAACCATCAGAGTAGACACTGATCTCAGCAGGGATTACTTCGCCTGCTTGGTTCATGGTTTTGGCATTGTATTCTTTACAGAATGCCATGATGTTGATACCATACCCGGCCAGGGCGGGGCCGATTGGCGGGGCGGGGTTGGCCTTTCCGGCCACGATCTTTAGTCTTACTACACCTTTCAGTTTCTTTGCCACAACATTACTCCTTGGTGGTTATAACGGGTGATAGGGGAGCACCCTCCCACAGTCTAAACCTCCGCACGGAGGCGACTTTACGATTTTTCGACTTGCAAAAAGTCCAACTCGACCGGTGTTTCACGGCCGAAGAAATTAACCCGTACGCGTACTTTATTGCGTTCCATATCGATCTCGGATACTGTACCTCGGAAATCGTTGAACGGTCCATCGATGATACGAACACGCTCGCCGACCTTGAAGGAGACCTTGACATGTGGTGCTTCGGCTTCCATACGGCGCAAGATCTGAGATACTTCTTCAGGGCGCAAAGCGGTGGGGGAATTACCCATACCAACGAAACCGGTAACGCCCGGCGTATTGCGGACCACATACCAGGATTCTTCGGTGAGGATCATATTCACCAGGACATATCCGGGGAATACATGGCGTTCCACCGTACGGCGTTTGCCATCTTTCACTTCGATCTCTTCCTGGGTCGGGATAACCACATCAAAGATCATGTCTTTCATACCCATGGTCTCGATGCGTTGTTCCAAATTATGCCGGACTTTATTCTCGTAACCCGAATAGCAATGGATCACGTACCAAGCACGGCCATCACCTGGTGTTTCAATCTCAGGTAATTCAAAAACCGGAAGTTCCGGACCCTCAGTTTCTTCATGCTCTTCAGGTGCGCGAGCAGAAGAGTCCGCGGGGGTTTCGGGCTCCTCCGAGAGCACAGGCTCATCGTTGAACAGATCATCCTGGTCAGACATGCGCAAACCTTTTCTTTCCCGAGCTATAGTACCCGGGGATAACCTAACCGACGATTAACCCAACCAATTGGGTGAAAGCCCAGTCCAGGCCGCCTAATAAGATGGCAACAAATATCACAACGACAAGGACTATTTTCGTCATCCGCCAGGCTTCTTTAGGGGTGGGCCAAGTAACCTTACGCAGCTCACCAACCGTTTCATTCCACCAACGGACGATCTTGTTGGGTTTCTTTTCTTTGGTGTCTTTTTTATCTTTTTCAGCCACGCGTCCACTCCTTGAATTACGTCTAAAACGCCGCCCCAATAGCGGCGTTATCATTTTTTTGGCAGGCCAGGCAGGAATTGAACCCACAACCTCCTGTTTTGGAGACAGGCGCTCTGCCAAATTGAGCTACTGGCCTGTAGGGGCAACCGGGTGCAGCGATTGGCTTGCTACTCTGCACCCGGTTGCCAACTTTACTTACTTGGTCTCGCGATGTACCGTGTGTTTCCGGCAGCGCGGGCAGTATTTCTTGATTTCCATCCGGGTCGGGTCATTTCTGCGGTTCTTCTCAGATGTGTAGTTACGTTCCTTGCAATCTGAGCATGCAAAAGTGATAACCGGCCGAACATCTTTCTTTTTAGATGCCATAAGCTTACTCTAGCAGCACCTGCCAGCAGGGACTGCTTGCTCCTTCTTATTCAATGATCTTAGTGATAACGCCCGCGCCAACGGTAAGACCGCCTTCACGGATAGCGAATTTGGAACCTTGTTCCAAAGCAACTGGTACGATCAGGGTTACTTCCATATCCACGTTATCGCCCGGCATGACCATTTCAACGCCTGGGGGCATTTGGATATTGCCGGTCACATCCATG
>DATMYN010000002.1:0-3109 GCA_035560875.1 Longilinea sp.
AAGACCTTTAGGGTCTTGTATTAAACATCACCCGGGATTATCACCCAGACGGGCACAGCTGCGTGAGGTATAAGCAGTGTTTACCTTCGACCCGCTGTGCCCCTACAAAACTGCCCCCTCCTACCTCCCCCAGATCGATGCACAGTGGAATAGTATTACCAACAAATCTCACATCGATTTGGGCACCAAGGTGTGCTACGCAAGGAGATGACATGAAGAGCGGAGGGAGCAGGCTGCTTCTATTGCTAATAAATGTTGAGTTGAAAAGAGGGGAAATGCGTCAGATGATAATCAGCACACCTCTCTTCAACCCAACCTACAAGAACTGGAATGGTCGAATAGGGCACGGCTCTGTTAAGTATGATTACCTCACGACACCAATCCGCCGTTCCCCTACAAGAACCTTATGAATAATATTCGTACCGGTGGCTTCGACAGGTTCAGCGATCAATCCCCTATTAAAACAAATCCCCCAAACCGGATGGGTTTGGGGGAGAATTGTTATTTAGCCTGTTATTTGGCAAATTCTACTGCACGGGTCTCGCGGATGACGGTGACTTTGATCTGACCCGGGTACTGCATGGTCTCTTCGATCTTCTTGGCGATATCACGCGCCAGGCGGGTGGAAGCCAAATCATCAATATCCTCGGGGCGGACAATGATACGCACTTCGCGGCCGGCCTGGATGGCATAGGTCTGGCTGACGCCCTTGAAGGAGTTGGCGATCTCTTCCAAAGCGCGTAAGCGTTTGATGTACTGCTCCATATCTTCACGGCGGGCGCCAGGGCGGGCACCGGAGATGGCATCTGCCGCTTCGGCGATGATCGCCTCAACGCTCTCCTGCTCCACCTCGTGGTGGTGAGCGGCGATAGCATTGACGATCTTGGCATTGACGCCGTGGCGTTTGGCAAATTCAGCCCCGATCTGGGCATGAGTACCTTCGGTGTTATGGTCCATAGCCTTGCCCAAATCGTGCAGCAAACCGGCGGCCTTGGAGATCTCTACATCGGCGCCCAGTTCAGAAGCCAACACAGAAGATAAACGGGCAACTTCAACCGCATGACCTAGCTGGTTCTGGCCATAGGAAGTCCGGAACTTCAACCGGCCCAGGGTTTTTAATATCTCAGGGTGCAAACCGGGTACACCGGCTTCGTAGGCGGCCTGTTCACCAGCTTCGATTATGTCTTTTTCAACATCCCTTAATTCTTCGGCCAGGATCTTTTCAATATGAGCAGGATGGATACGGCCATCCTGGATCAGGCGTTCCAAAGACCGGCGGGCCACTTCACGGCGCACTGGGTCAAAACAAGAAACGGTAACGGCCTCGGGAGTATCATCAACGATGACATCCACCCCGGCAGCCTGTTCAAAAGCGCGAATATTACGGCCGTTGCGGCCAACGATGCGTCCCTTCATCTCCTCATTCGGTAATGACACGATCGAAGTTGTTACCTGGGAGACATGTTCGGAAGCAACACGTTGGATGGCATCGGCGATCAACTCGCGGGCGCGTTTCTCGCCCTCTGAACGGGCTTCGGCTTCGATCTGGCGGATAATGCGGGCCATGTCGTTACGGGCTTCTTTTTCAGCCTCGGTCAATAATATGCCACGAGCCTCTTCCATCGACATTTGGCTGATACGCTGCAGTTCAGCGATCTGCTGTTCATAAGCCTTTTCAACATCATTCGCGCGGCGGTCAACAGTGCTTTGGCGTTTGTTCAATGTCTGTTCGCGCTGTTCAAGCCGTTCCATGCGGAAATCCAGATCAGCCCGCCGCTTCTGCAAGCGTTCTTCTTCTCGGGCATTATCTGCCCGGCGGCGATCTGTTTCACGATCAGCTTCTTGAATAACTTTTAACGCTTTATCGCGCGCTTCCAATTCGATCGAGCGAGCTTTTTCTGTTGATTCAAGCAGCATTGCCTCAGTTTTTACTTTTTGGGCATTAATGAATTGTTTTGATAGGGTTTGCCCAATAATAATACTGATCACGATTATCAGGGCGACGATGATTATCCCTGCGATAACGAGTGTTCCAGTCGGAATATTCATAATGTATACTTCACCTCACTCTCCGGTTAGTTTGTATTAAACTCATCCCAAATTTGACGAATCACCGGTTTACAAGTGGAATAAGAAAAACCACGTCTGGCTAAGAAACCAGTCAATCGTCTTGAAAAATCCATCCACTCCAGTCCTTTTAATCGGGAGGCATACTTGACGCCTGCATTGTAGGCAAGCCCCTCCTCTTCAGGTAATGGTTCTAGAGCTGTGGATATATCCTCATCAGAGATCCCTTTTTGCCGAAGTTCATAGGTCAATAAACGCCGACCGCGGGGATGCAGCGCGGCTCGATTTTCGACCCAAGCGGCAGCAAAATTTGTGTCCCCCACAACCCCAGCCCGCATCAGTCGTTCCACCACCTCATCTGCCCATTCTGGTTTTACGCCTTGTTCTTGCATTTTCCGGCGCACTTCAGCTTCAGAACGAGGGCGGTAGCTGATGAACGTTAATGAACGTTGGTAAGCTGCTTCAACCCCATCTTTTTCACGTAATGTCTCTATCTGGCTTTCGCTGAGGTTTTGACCAACGGATAACCAAGCAGCGACAATACGAGCCAAACCAAATGCAAAGTCCCCATCCAAGTAAACATTCACCCGGTTAGGATTTCGCTTTTGTACCTTTAATGACGTAATCTTTAACTCATTTTCCATAAAAAACACAGCCCGGCCAAGTATCCCTGGCAGCCGCGGCTGTGTCATGATTCACAAGGAGGACCACAATAAAAACGGTCAGCAGTCCAAAAATGTCCGGTCTATTCGCAAATAACCCTAAAGCATCGCTTGGGCTGGATCAATAGGTTAAGAGCTATAAACCGGTTAGGTTTATAGTTTACGGTTAACTCCATTACCTCAATCCCTAGAGAATCCATTTACGGCCTTATGCGCTCACACTGTCAGCGCAAAATAGGATGATTTCAGGTTACAGTTCCAAACCTCCCTGCCGGGAGGGTCCAAAGACAAGACAATCCAAATAAATCAAAACCAAGCTTCACGGCCGTACCAACAAAAACCAGGATACGACCTGTAACAATCTGTTAACAATATTATAC
>DATMYN010000003.1:0-4419 GCA_035560875.1 Longilinea sp.
CCAAAGGGGCGGTGCGATTCCCGTTGGATAAACCGCTGCCATTAGAGCTGGTAACCCGCATAGTGAAATACCGGGTTGCCGAAAATCTTAAAAAAGCACAAGCCAAAAAGAAATAAAGGACCGATCCTACCGGTTTACCCATCTAAGGATCGGCCCTTTGTAAGGATCATTCTTTCTCCGTCTCATCGAGTTGAAAGAGTTCTTCCACCGAAATCCTGAATACCCGTGCGAGCCGTAATGCCAATACGGTGGAGGGGACATATTTTCCCGTTTCAATGGTGTTGATCGTTTTGCGGGTCACCCCGATGCGGTCAGCCAACTGCTCTTGGGTCAGATCGTGCTTGGCCCGCTGCACTTTAATGGAATTATGCAGGCGGCTCTCAGGCATCTTCGCTCTCACGATCGTAAAAAAGGAAAGACCCGATACTGCTTACCACACCCACCCAGATCGTAAGCTGTGCCCCAATACCGGCATCAAAGGGGATCCACAGGTTGACGAGGATGATCACTGCCTGGCACACGAGAATGGCAATAAAGGCGAATTTCCAGGCTTTCCAACGTTTTTGCTGGACATACTCGTCATTCATGGCGTCCGCCAGTTCGGGTTGGCGGCGTAACATTTTCTCCATCCGCAGCATACGCAGTAGTTGAAAGAACCAATAACCGCAGCCAACAAGACCGAGGCCAAGGATGGCCAGATCGATCCAGATGGGCAGACGCCAATCTTGCAAAAGCAGGAATGCGATCAGCCAGACGCTGTAGCCGATCATGATCCCCAGCAGCACCTGGCGGCGGCTGCGATCCAATTCATCTTTGGTAGCGTTCATGTGAAATTCCTCCTGATCATCATGGTATCAATACAGTGTGTAACCTAAAGCTATCATATTGTAACCTAAAGGTTACAATTGTCAAGAGGTGTTATTATTCTCACGCGGACATCCATAAACCCGCGATAGTATCAGTTGGGAATTGCGGTGAGTCCGGTATAATGGACTGGAACTTATCTTCACGGTTAAGCGGGAGTAAACCATGAGCTTATCTACAACGATCCAAATGCTTTTTCAGGCATTGATGAGGCCCAAGCAAAATATCCATATCGATACCATTCCGCAAGGGCGAGTGATCGATATTGGCGGCGGCGGTGAGGGTGTGATCGCTCAGGCTGGGGGCGCCAGGGTGGTAGCGGTGGACAAATTGTTCTCCGAGATCATGGAGGCCAGGGATAATGCGAAAGATGCATTATGGTTGACGGCTGACGCTACCGCCTTACCATTTGATAATGAAAGGTTTGATAATGCCACTGCCTTCTTTAGCTGCATGTACATGCCCGAAGCGGTGAAAGAAAAAGTGTTTGCCGATGCGCGGCGGGTATTAAAGCCGGGCAGTGAATTTTGGATTTGGGATGTGCCTATGCGGGCCAATGGCAAAGTTATTGCTATTTTTCTCCAGGCGCACTTACCTAACGGGAAAAAGGTCAATACCGGCTATGGCGTGCGGGCAAAGGATCAATCGATAGAACGTTTTGGCCAATTACTGCAAGCCGCTGGGTTTGAATGGCAGGTGGCGGAGAAGCAAAAACATTGGTTCTTGATAAAGGCCAAATGAAGAAAGCTTTTCGTACCATTATTACCCCCTTCCATCTATTTTGTTGAGAGAGAACTACTATGAATCCGACCTTAGAAACAATCCATTCTCTTCGCACCATCCATGGAGACTTCTCGACGAGGGATGTGAGTAATGAAGATCTTGAACAGGTATTGGCATCCGCAACCTGCGCCGCGAATGCCTCTGCCCGGCAGAGTTATTCGATCATAGTGATCGATGATCGGGAACGGATGCGCGAGTTGTTTTCCTATCAGGGCTCACGGGCACTGATATTCTGTGTGGATTACAATCGCATCATGGCGGCTGCGATGCATTTGGGGCAAGAATTCGATAACACCGATATCATTGGTTTTATCACTGGCAGTATGGATACGATGCTGGCAGCCCAAACAGCGGTGATTGCCGCCAAATCCTTGAAGATTGACACGATGATCACCAATGGACTCCACCGTAATAATTTGGATAAAGTATACGAACTGCTTAACATCCCCCAAACCTCGTGTTTTCCTTTGGTTACGGTGATTCTTGGATATGCTCAAAAAGAACCGGTTTATAAAAAAGGCCGATTGAGCAATGAACATATCATCCATTATGGGCAGTATCACTTGCCGGATGATAATCAATTAAAGAAGGTCGTAGCTGAGTACGATGACCACACAAGGCATATTGGTATGATCGATAATTGGGAAGAATTAGGATTTAACCATTACCTGGATTGGTTCTATACCAAATGGACAGGTAAACCGGATACCGAGAAGGTGGCTAAAGGTAAAGTACTAGAAATTCAAGAACGGCTGCGGAAAAGCGGGTTTTGGTGGCCGGAAAGTTGATTTTTAATAGATGCGGGAAAATAGGAGGGTTGGTATGGCTCAATCTAAGATCACCGTCATTGAACGCTCTTTCCGCAAAGAGTACGTTGACCTGATCGTTGAAAATGAACGCAAGAAAACGCTGGGACCCTGTGAGGTTTTCACCGAAGGGCAAACCTTCATCGTGGATGCGGCTGCCAGCATGCCGCAGGGTTTTTGCCCGTGGGCGTGGAACGATATTTACAAAGTGATCGTAGCCTTCTATGCCAACGGAAAATTTGACATGTGGACTCAGGGCGGGGATGTGATCATTGCCTGTTGCACGGATGGCACCCGCCCGGTTTACTTCAAGATCGAAAAGATCAAGGAATAAGCCGGGGTAACCGGCGGAATTTATTGTTACAGGAGCATTTATGATCGTTTGGGATGAGTCCTTGAGCACTGGTGTTACGATGATCGATGAACAACACAAGATGCTTTTTCAGTCCTTCAATGAATTTTCGGAAGCACTTACCAAGGTAACCGCCCGGGAGGCTGCCGGTGAGGTGCTTGATTTCCTTCAATTCTATGCCGTTTGGCATTTTAAAGAAGAAGAGAAGGAAATGGAAGCTGCCAACTGCCCGGCTGCGGATGAAAACAAACGCGCCCACGCCGAATTCATTGAGATCTTTACCCGCTTCTACACCCAGTGGCAGGAAGGCATTATGACCTTGGATCTGGCCGCCCAATCGTACCAGCAGTTGGAAAAATGGCTGGTCGATCACGTCTTGCGGGTGGATACGCAGTTGAGGACAGCGGTAAAACAATGACTGGCGTGATCCATCAGGGTGACCTCTATTGGATGACGGTCGAAGGTTCGAGTGTACCGCACCCGTATGTTGTCATCCAGGATGACGCCATCAACCACAGCCGTGTGACCACGCTGGTGGTATGCGCCCTGACAACAAATGCCAAACAGATGCATGCGCCCGGGAACGTGCTGCTGGAGCCGGGTGAAGCCAATCTGCCTAAGCCAAGCGCGGTGGTGGTCTCCAAGGTGTCCGGCGTGGAGAGATCCCAGGTGGGGGAATACATCGGGTCGTTGTCTTCACAGCGCATCGAGCAGATCTTGGCCGGAATGCGCTTTTTACAAGCCCTGACCGCCCAGAACAAGCCATAGATCGAACCTCTTTCACGGGTATTTTCAACCAAAATAATATAGCCACTTGTCCGATGTGTGCACAGACATGGATAAATATACTAATATTTATCCGCGCGTGCGCACGCGTGGTTTTTCCAGTCAGGTAGAAAACCGCCATCCGAAGACATATCCAAACTCCAGGGGTTATCCTGGTTTAACTTTGAACAAATAAATGATGGCTACAAAAGATCGACTGCATCCCAGGAGGAACCAATTGATGAGACGCACCCGTATTCTTATGGCTTTGGTCTGTTTGATGCTTGTCATCACATCAGGCTGCCAAAACGCGGCTTCCACAGCGGCTGAGGTTGAAACGCAGCCAGAAACGACTGCCGTACCCGCCGAGACCAATACGCCAGAACCCACCCCTACCCGTACGCCTTTTCCAACCCAACCGGTACCTCCCGAAGGAACCGTGACGATCGATTATTTGGGCAATTCAACCATCCTGATCACCGCCTCGGATGGCACCCGCATCATCTGCGATCCGTACAATACCCATCCGGCCGGGTTAATCTCCTTCCCGCGCGGGTTGACTGCCGATGTCGTAACCATCAGTCATGCTCACCCTGATCATAATAACAGCGGGATCATTGATGGGTCCCCGGAAGTCCTAAGAGCTGTGGGTGTTTACCAAATCGGCATCGTGACCATTACCGGATATGATGGGCGCGAGGGTTCCCCAGGGGGGCCATCCGATTTGCGTAATATTATATTTGTCATTCAAATCGGGGATATCAAGATCGTTCATTTGGGCGATTCGGGTGTGATCACCGACCCCGCCACCCTGGCAGCCGTACAGAATGCGGATGTCATCTTTACCAA
>DATMYN010000004.1:0-7002 GCA_035560875.1 Longilinea sp.
CCCTCCCCGAGGGAGAGGAGGATGTGGTACGTAAAAAATGATCCAAAAGGAATAACTACATTGTTCTGGCTTGGGTCTCTATCACATCAGCGCTGGCCAATGAAAGTGTTCCCCCGGAACCGCGCAAGGTTGAAGCGGCCGCGGCAGTGGCAAAGCGGAGGCATAAAGGCCAATCCCAGCCCTTTAAGAACCCATAGATCAAACCCGTGTCATAGGCATCCCCTGCTCCGATGGATTCGACGATTTCGTTATCAGGCACTTTAACCGGTGGCTGGAAGAAATTCGATCCGGGTGTAAAAAACAGTGAACCACCCGCACCTTGTTTTACGGCTACCACCCCAGCACCAGCTGAAAGGAGCCGTTTTCCTGCAAGGGATAGATCCTCTTCACCGGTAATTTGGCGGGCTTCGGTCTCATCGACCATGAGGATATCGGTATTGACCAAAATCTCACGGATTGGTTCCATCCACGACCCAGTGATGGGCAGCAGGGGGAATTGAGGATCCAAGGAAGTGGTTTGGCCGCGCGTTTTGGCTTGATGGAAGATCTCTGCCATTTCACCGGAGTACATATCCGGGAAATGAAGGTACCCGGCGCAGTGAATGTGGCGCGCTGACTGCATCAACCTGATATGATCTTCGGAAAAATGGCGCGGCCATGGGTCATGGGTAGGCATTCGGTAAGTCAGTGGACGTTTTTTGCTGCCGAAGAGCAGCATATAGATTCCGATGGCAGTTTCCGTATCCGCCTGGCGGTTCACCCCGGATATATCCAACCCACCTTCCGCCAGTATGCGCAGCAGGGAATCACCAAACGGATCATCGGCGATGGTAGAGACCACTGCAGTGGATAAGCCAAATTTCGCCAGATCTTGAGCAATATACCCGGCAGAACCGGCGGCACACAAGGTTACGGTTGAAGGGCCGGACCAACTTTGTAATTCCTCGAGGTTGGTTGGGGCAGACCCATTTAGCAGCAGGTCGATATTTAAAGGCCCAATGACAATGACATCCCTATTCATGGAATACTCCATTGAACTAATGAGTTCCAGGGGGGAATAACCAATTCCAGACGCGGGCATAACGGGGAATATTGCTACGCTGGCAGTCAGGGTTTACATCACCTAATTCTACAGCACAATAATACGGCAGCAACTGCCCGGGAAGAATAGCGGGGATGGTAAAGATCGTTTCTTCCACATCCGGTAAGCGGACAACGTCATCCACCATGCCGGCAATTTCGTCATCGTTTTGTCCAACCAAAGCGATCGACGGAGATTTGAGCATCTGAGTGACTTTGGCGATATCCACCATGTGACGGTACGACTCTCCGGGAGGGGCAACAATGATTGTGTGGATGCGTTCATCGGTCAACCCCAGCGCACCATGGATGTGACGTCCCCAGCACATAGATTTTGCCGGAATGTGGCTCATCTCATCGAATTTCAAGGTGATCTCTTCGGCTGTCGCCCACTGCGGACCGCTGCCGGCCACAATGACCGCCCGGGCTTTATGTAAGCGCTTGGCGATGGAATGGCAGCGCGCATCTACGGCGGCAAAATTCTCGATGAACCAATCTCCAACCTCTAAAAGTTGTTTCTTCAGAGCAGCATAATCATGCGCACCGGGGTGTAAGCGTTCCCCTAATTCGAGAGCCAGGAATATCGATGCAGCCAAGCGGGTGGCATAATGGAAGGTATCTGACCCACCTGTGTCATATCCGCCGGCGCACACAATATTCGCATCGGCGATGGAAGCCAGCGGGCTGCCGGAAATGGAAGTAAAGGCCAACACATAAGCGCCTTGAGCCTTGGCCATTTCAGCCGCTTTATTCGAATCGGAGGTTGACCCGCTGCCAGAATAGGCCATGAAGGCGGTTTTCCCATATGGATAGGGCTTGTGATACATCTGGAATTCAACGGAATCCTCTTGGTCAGCCATGATCCCGGCAAACTTCCAATAGGCATAGGCGGCAGCTTGAGCCACAAATTGAGAGGTGCCCAAACCTGCCCCAACGATATGCTGGATACCACGCTTAACCATCTCATCCGCCACCGTCGGTATAAATTTCAGGTTCTGGTTTAAGGTGTCTTTAATGGCTTTCCCTTCAATACTGATATCTGAAAAGAGATTAAACGGATGCTCTTTTTTAGGTTCAGTCCCTAAGGCTTTATACATGATCGGGTATTCAGCGGTTGCTTCGATCAAGCTGTTTGCTTTCTCTTCATCGATCCCCCAGCGTTTTACCCGAAATCCAGTTTTTCGCAGGTCCTTTTCTTCCATGGTTCAGCTCCTTTTCTGTCCAAATGTAAAAAATAATATCTCTTCCGTATCGGTGGTAGTCCCATCGAGGTTTGCACAAAGATCACCGTTATGCATCACTAAAATCCGGTGCGCCATACCCAATATTTCTGAAATCTCAGAAGATACGAGCAAAATGCCCACACCTTTTGAAGAAAGATCGGCTATCAGTTGGTAGATCTCGAACTTGACACCTACATCGATCCCTTGGGTGGGCTCCATCAAAATCAATACTCTCGAACCGGCAGCCAGCCACTTGGCTAAAGAGACCTTTTGCTGGTTACCCCCGCTTAGATTCCGCACAAGTTGAGTAATATTGGGGGTCTTGATCTGCAGATCGTTGACTTGCTGCATGGCAGCCGCTGATTCTCTTTTCTTATTGATCCAACCTACCGGATTAGCCAGGTTAGCAAGGTAAGCCAAGGAAATGTTTCGGCGTATGGATACTTCTTCCAACACGCCTTCTTTCTTTCTATCTTCCGGCATGTAACCCACCCGGTTTGCAACTGCCTTGGTTGGGTTTGGGATTTCCTTACGATCAAAGAATTTCACAGTCCCCGAATCGATGGGAAAGTCACCAAATATGGCCTTGCACAGTTCGGTTTTACCCGAACCGGTCAGCCCGGTAATGGCAACCACTTCACCGGCTTTAACCGAGAAGCTAATGTTTTGAAATGTTTTTTCGGAGGTCAATCCGCTTACATCAAGGACCTTTTCTCCGAGCACGTTATTGCGAGGAGGGTAGATGCCCTCCAATTTTCTGCCAATCATGGCCGTGATCACCGATTCAGGAGTGACATTCTGGATCGATTCGGTCAAAACGTGCTTGCCGTCGCGTAAAATCGTCACCACATCAGCGATTTGAAAGATCTCTGCCAAACGATGGGAAACATACAGAATGGTCACCCCATTTTGTTTTAGTTGTTGGATGTTCTCAAATAAAGCGTCACTTTCACTTTTATTCAATGCTGCGGTGGGTTCATCCATGATCAGCACCTTGCATTGGGTCAGCAAGGCTTTACCGATCTCAACCAACTGCTTTTCACCAACCTTTAAGCGGCTCACGACACTATCGGGGGAAATATAATCCGCTCGTAAGCGCTTTAAGACATCGAGGGTCAGTTTTCGGGCTTGCCGTTTTTTCAACACTCCCGAACGAGCCGGTTCATGCCCCAGTGTCATGTTTTGAACTACGGTCCTATCTGAGAGCAAATTCAATTCCTGATAAATGGTCGAAACTCCGGCTTGAATAGCCTGGTTTGGGTTAGCAGGGGAATATTCAACCCCATCGAGCACTATCGAACCCGAATTAGCCGGTAAAGCCCCGGCCAGGATTTTCATAAGTGTTGATTTGCCCGCTCCGTTTGCCCCTACCAGAGCATGGACAGAACCCGCCTTAACATCAAAGCTTACTTTATCCAGCGCTTGCACTCCTGGAAAAGAACGGGAGATGTCTTTCAAAGAGATAATTGTATCCATGGTATGCCTGTTAGCGGCTGCGCTGCCGGAGTTGATCCAAGGACAGGGCAATGATCAAGATCAAACCGGAGACAATTCTTTGGGTATATATGGATATGCCAAGCAAAACCATACCGTTCGTGATCGCAACCAAGAAGATCGAGGCGATCAGGGTATTTTGGATGCGGCCTTTTCCACCACTTGGACTGATACCACCCAGAATGACCGCAGTAAGAATGGGGAAGAGGAATTCATCACCCATACCGGCTGTTGCAGAGCCTTGGCGGGAAATTTGCAAGACCCCGCCGATACCGGCTAACAAACCACCCACAGTGAAGGCCAGGATCTTCATGCGGTCAACGCGGATACCAGCCAACCAACTTGCCTTTTCATTATTCCCAATGGCATAGATCCAGGCGCCAAATAAGGTGTGATTAAAGATCAGGTAAAACACGACATAGAATACGAACATGATGATCACGGGTACGGGGATCGGTCCCATGTAGCCGCGCGACAGGAAATCGATGCTGTCCATTTGGTGCCCGTAGATGGTGACGCCACCGGTGTATGTGTAGGCGATGCCGTTCAAAACATTCATCATACCCAATGTAGCAATGACAGCATTGATCTTAACTTTGGTAACCAGAAAACCGTTGATCGCACCGGCAAGGCCGCCCATGGCGATACCCGCCAGCAAAGCCAACCAAACCGGCCAGCCATGGTTAACCATCAACCCGGCTGAAAAAACACCGGAAAAACCAAGGATGGCAGCCAACGAGACATCCATCCCACCGAGCAGCATGACCAACATTTCCCCAATGCCTACGATACTAACAATGGCTGCCTGGCGCAGAACTGTAAAGATGTTTTGAGAAGTAAGAAATGAATCGGTGGTAAAGCTTAAGTAGATCGCCCAAATCAGGAAGATAAAGATGAAACCGTTTTCACCCAAAATATCTAGAATTCGTTTTCGATTGATTCCTTGAAACCATTTCATGGTGAATTACCTTTTATAGGTGGATGAAATAATTTAGTGGAGGGGGCGGCTGGTTTGCCGCCCCCTCTAAGAAAGGGTTTAGGGTAATGTATCTATGGTTATTTGGGCAACCGGGACGCGGATGTTTTGGAAAACGGTCGCACCCGCTAACAGCTTCACTGCCGCATTGATGGTCATTTCACCGGTAACGGCCGGGGCGGTATCAACAGTGCCGCGATACATGCCGCCTTCGGCGATCAGGTCAAGCGCCTGGGTTTCTGCATCGATACCCACGATCACGGTGGTGGCAGGATCGGCTCCTGCAGCCTCCAGGGCGGTCATAGCGCCATAGGCACCGGCATCGTTGATGCTAACCACTACATTGATGCCAGGGGTTGCCTGCAGGGCGGTTTCCATGGATGTCAAACCATTATCTGTCGTTCCACCCAAGAAACGTCCGGCGATAACAACATCCGGGGAGCCATCAGTTAAGCAGGATTCGATATTGTCGGCGCGGACAACCACATTGGGCAGATCAGGATAATCGAGGATTGCCACTGTGGCTTCACCACCTAATTCGGTGTTGATGATATTTGAGGCTATCTGGCCGGCAGCGCAGCCAAGATCGGAATCCTCAATACTGATACCAATACCATTGATAGCGGATTCACGACCGGCATATTGGACAATGAAGACGCCTGCATCAGCGGCTTCCTGTAATGCAGAAGCCACAACCGCCGGATCCAAAACGCAGATCACAATAACGCGAGCACCGGCAGAGACGAAGTTTTCAATTGCGGAGATCTGAGACTCAGCTTGCTGTTGGGGATCAAAGATCTCTGCGGTAAAGCCCAATGCTTCAGCCCGGGCGGCAGCGGCGTTGGCAACCGTTGAGTGGTACTCGGTACCCATTGTGCAGGCGATGATACCGATCAAACTACCCTCTAATTGCTGCCGAGCCACTTCAATTTCTGCCTCTGTAGGAACCAGATCTTCCGCAGTACCGAGTCCTTCGGTGATAAGAGTGGGTGCAGATGGTGCTACGGCTTCAGGAGCAGCAGCTTCTGTTGTTGTCTCCGGTGCTTCTGACTCAGCAGCAGGAGTAGCAGCCTGACCGCAAGCGGCAAGCAGCAGAGCAAAAATAAGCAGTACAACCAACTTTTTCATGATTGATCTCCTCCAAAGATTGAATGGGGTTTTGAAATCGGAACTAACCAGTCGGTCTGTTTCTATCGTCTGACTCCTTTCCGGCCACGTTTTATCGGTGAACCAGGTCTAGGATTGACATCGATGTTTGTTCGTCAGTGATCAGGGTTTTAATGAACCCGCCGCGTAATGCACCTGCCAAAGGTAAAACCTTATCTTTCCCTCCGGCAACTGCAATAGTGAGTGCTTTTCCAGCTAAATCGCCAAGTTCGATCCCGACAATCCTGGGGTCCAGGGCACTGGGGATGATATTTCCGTCAATATCGTAGAAACGCGAGCAAATATCCCCAACTGCCCCAATATTACGAAGTTGTTCCAATTCTTCCGGTTTGATCAAATTCCAACGGGTAAATATCAGATCACTTTCCAGAGACCCAACACCAAACAGGTATACATCCGCCGTGCGAGCCATTTCCAACGCTTGTTTGATCGAGGGATTGGTCGCCACCAAGTCGGTGGCTTTGCCAGAGCCGAGGATAGCCGGCGCATTCATATAGCTCACCTGCGCCTGAAAGGCTTCTGCGGCAGAACGGGCCATTTCATTGAAATCAATTTCCATGGCTTCGTGACCGACATTGCCCATAGCCTGCACAATTGAAATGTTGGGGATATTTTGGGGTTTGAGCCAATTGAATACTTCACACAAGCTGCGGCCGGAACCGACACATACGCGTGCTCCAGGACGGATCTTTTGTTCCAGGTAACGCGCCGCTGCCCGGCCAATCGTGCGCCTTAGGGCTGCATCCGACATATGAAAGGCAGGTGTAACGATGGTCTCTTGAAGTCCGGGGAAAGCGTTAACCAGTCTTTCCTCTAACGTTGCCATATGGTCTTCGGGAGCCACTACTCTTACTTGAATAAGGTCCAGTTCTCTGGCTTGGGTAAGATACCGGGAGACTTGGGAGGTTGAGATCCCCAAGGATTGAGCGATCGAAGCCTGGTCATGGTTTTGTTCGTAATAAGCCCGCGCAATCTCAACCAATAGACTAATCTTTTCGCGCGAGTCATTAAACGCGTATTTGCGGATATATGGTTTCTTCGGAGTGGTCATAGTATTATCTC
>DATMYN010000005.1:0-2114 GCA_035560875.1 Longilinea sp.
ATATATTTGTATCTAAATCATAGCATTAATCGAAAGAGAATACAAGTGGCTATTTCTGATTTTGATATTTCAGTTTGAGAAGAAATTCAAGATCATCCGGAGGGTAATAAATTCAATCGGATTGTATTGGGGGTATCAAACTTCGGAAAAAATTCAGGCTTTACCTGTTTCCAACCAGGCAGCCCAATCCATGCGCCCATTTTTACGGGCTGTTGAAGCTGCCTTTTCCCACGGGTAAGGCAGTACTACCAAATCTACCTGCCAGCCCTGCCCCGTTGGGGTCAGGATGGCATAACGGGTGTGCGGGCTGCCGGTTTCCATCTTGTGGAAGCCACCTACATCGTCGGTATAGGCCTGCAATCCAACGCTGCCCGGGTTGATGACCACGCGACCACCCGGAAGGGAAACCACGCGAGGGTTGTGGCTGTGCCCGCACAAGATTGCGGCGGGCGGGTTTCCAGGCAGCCGCCGAACAATCTCATCGGAAGAACGCAAGACCATTATTCCCCGGCTGATATCCTCGAGCAGATATTCCTGATTGGACATAGGTGTACCGTGACAAAGCAGAAGTTGATCATCGATCACCTTTATCAGCGTTTGCGCACCAAACCAACCCAACGCGATCTGGTTAAGGGAGTGCAATGTAAAGTCGACAGTTGGAGAAATCACCGCAGGCGGATCAATGAGGACTGTATCCTCATTACCCAGTACGCTGACGACCGGCAAGGACATCAATCGATCAACGGTTGCCTGCGGTTCCAACGAGCCGTAGACGGTATCCCCCAGGTTTAGTATTTGTGAAATCCCTCTACGATGGATATCGGCTAACACCACCTCAAGAGCCCACACATTCCCATGGATATCGGCTACGACCGCAATTGGCTCCGCAGACATACCATTAACCCAAGAATATGGCTGCGAGTATATATGGGAGAATGGCAATCCCCGCTAACAGGGGTGAACGGCCGCGCTGTTGATTATTGTTATCCCAGCGGAACAAGATCACCGACAATACAAACGCTAGAATACCGCCGATCAACAGAACCAAAACAGACCAAAGCGCACTGAAATCCGCCGGAAGTCCATAAGCCAAAACCCGCCAGGCATTCATGGCGCTGGTGGCAGGCAGCAATAATCCCACCCGCAGCAGCCCTTCCGGAAGCATGCTCGCCGGGACCATCATACCCGAAAGGATCATGGACGGCACAAAAAAGATCTGGCTCAATAAAACAGTGGCACGCGTATTAGCCGCGATCACACCGATCAGAGTCCCAAGACCGGACATGGCAAAGATGGTGACCAGCGAAATCAGGATAAAAGAACCCCAGTGGGTTGGCAAAGCGGCATGAAAAAGCAAAGAGGAGACGAGTGAAATGATGACCGAGACAACGATCATGTGCAACGTGTTGCTAATGACAGGGATCGCGATGATGGAAGCCGCCGGAACGCCGTTGATTTTAAAACTGCGGTAAACACCAGCTTCACGCGCCGTTACGATGGGGGTTGGCATACCCAGGAGCGTACTGGACATGATGGCGATCGAGATCATAGCCGGGATCATGGTATCCAGAAAGGCTGGGTTGACATTCCCCATTAAGGCGCCAAACATAACCACTAACCCCAACGGGAACAAATAATTCATCAAAAGCTGCGACCGATCGCGCAGGCCGTTTTTGAAATCATATGCAAGGTGGTGAAAAAAAGCAGCCATCATTAACCTCTCCCTTTCTTTCCGGATGCAGTGATCTCAAGGAAACGTTCCTCCAATGTCGGCCTCTCCACACGCAGATCGATCAAATGATCTTTTTGAGCTTTAAGATACTCCAGCAAGGCAGAAACCGTCGGACCGGGATCATCACTAAAGAAGAGCTTGTAGTTCTCTTCCACCTTGGTCTGGTTAACCCCCGGAAATACTTTGGCGGTGTTCATCAAGCAGGAGTTTTCAGAGGCAACTGAGATTTTAACCAGGGCTTCCCCGGTGGCTGTAAGCTGGGTTGGTGTACCGGTGGCTGCGATCTTGCCTTTGAGCAGGATGGCGACCCGGGTGGCCATTTTTTCCGCCTCAGCCATATCATGGGTTGCTAAAATGATCGTCGTACCGCTTTGTTGCAGGC
>DATMYN010000006.1:0-2214 GCA_035560875.1 Longilinea sp.
ACAGTGACCCACCGCCCTACCAACTGCCCGGCCTGGCGTTTGGCTGCATTCCTGGCAACCGGTTGTTCCGGTTGATAATTGGCTTGCAGTTTTCGCATGAGAGCAGCCGCGGCGGCAAGGTCTTTAGCCGGGTCTGGGATCAAGTTTAAACGTGTGAACAGGGATAACAACAGCCCAAAGGAGTAACCAACAGCGGCGCGTGGCTGACCGTGGTGTTCGAACTTCCACAAAGGAGCTTTGATCGCATTGGTCAGCTTTTCCAACTCACCCCCCGTGGATAGAGAAACCAAACGGCAGCCGCGTTCTTTGGCTTGCTGGAACGCCGAAAGGGTTTCTTCGGTATTACCCGAATGAGAGGAGGCGATAAAAAGCGTATCGTTTCCGGCTGCCCAGGCCGGCAGGTCGTATTCACGTACGACTGCCACTGGTACCCGGCACAGCGCTGAAATGTAAGCAGCCAGCAGGTCAGCGCCGATGGCTGAACCACCCATCCCGGCGATCGCCACCCGTTGGATGCCCTGCGGATCGGGCAGCGTGCAGCGGCTGCCTATCTCCCAGGCTTTTTCAAGCTGGTCGGGCAAGGCACGGATCTCATTGAGCATGCCCTGCGGGTCGAGGGTTTGAAGGGTGGCTAGGTCATCAAGCTGCATGTGTTTTTCTCCAATTATGGGCTTACCCAGGTCAGGTAATTCAATATCAAAGAACCGCTCAGCGGATCGAATGAGATGATCTGGAACATCCCCAAGCGACCTTCCATGGTCATGTAGCAGTAATAAGACCCGGCTTGTGCCTCGGTCAAAACTACTGTTTGGTTCTGTAAGCTGAGCGTCTGGCAGGCGGATGCATCCGGGGATACCAGACCGAAATAGGCGATCAACGTATTCCCCATCGGGGATAATGAATTCATCCCATCGGTATTTCGCCAGGTGATATCCGACTGCGGCCCGTTGAGCATACCGGTATCCAAGTCAAGGGTCACATCCACACCGATCAGCTCCACCCCATTGGAAAACGGCATTACGGCACTGCTGGTGGGCATACTGGTCAGCGTGACCGCAAACGGTTCTTGCACCGTTATCTGCACCCAAAACGGCAGGGTTCCGGATGGCCCGATGCCAAACGGTTGGCCGTCCGGTGAGGTCAGGATCCAGTAGCCGGTGTATTCGCCCGCCTGCTGCGGAGCTTGCATTTGCACACTGATCTCCACCACACCCCCCGGTTGAACCACGGTTGTCAGGGATTGCAGCAGAGGCGCACCCAGCAGATCACCGCCATACCACATCACCTGGGTGCCCGGCTGCCAGGCGCAAACGCCCGAATTCACCAAGCGCCAGGTTTTAAGGAACAGTGATCCCGGTTCCATAACGGTATCATCCGGGATGGTCACATCCAAGGGCACACCCGCCGAGGCGATCAGGCAATCGGAAGGAGTGGCCGATGCGGTAGGGGAAAAACCCGCTTCGCCGTTCAGCATGGTCGCCGGGGTCTGATCGGTTCGAGGAGCTTCCGCAGAGACCATCAGCACCGTTCCACCGGTGGTGGAACTGGTAAGGGTACCGCTAAGCGTATCGGGGGATACAGTTGATGTTAAAAATTCATTCAGCGGGAAGGCACTGCAGCCACTGAATAGAATGAAACCCAAAACCAATATTAATTTCCTACGAAACATAAACGTTACTACACACCTCTTTCCACCCCCCATTCTACCGCGAATTTGGATTGTGTTGGCAATTAATATAGGAGGAATTTTCTATTTGCAATAATTCCCATCCCGTACCCGTCCGCAGTGTTAATGTCCCACCATGACCCTCTCAAAAAGTGCCTCACCCGTCATGGTAGTGGCGGGTTCTGCGGGGTTTGCACCCTGCGAACTCTGCACCCCCTTGTGGGGCATTTGTGGGGCTTGTGGGGCTTGTGAGGCAAACCCGCTACAAACATTCCCAATAAACCCTCACCTTTCTTGGTAGTGGCGGGTTCCAAACCCGCCAAAATTTATCCACCAAAACCTCATGGAATAAATCAAAACCATCCCTATTACTTTTCCGGATCCTCTACCACCCGTCTTGGATTGTCCAATATATAATTTCGGAACCTATGCAACTCGACTTCGTCTCTGATCACACGTTCATAATAATTCCACTGCCACACTGATTCTCCTGGTGTATTTCTTCTCTTATTGATCTCTTTTGCTGAAAAGGTTTTCAATTGACGAAC
>DATMYN010000007.1:0-4250 GCA_035560875.1 Longilinea sp.
TCCATACACATTGCCAGCAGTTTAAGCAACATGATCAACGCAGCCCGTTTGGCTTCGGATGAATTCAAAGAATCTCTAATCACTGTTTTTGACCCCGGTCAGATCTCGTTAGGAACAGGATTGGTAGTGAAAAAAGCCGCCGATCTGGTACGTCAGGACCTTCATCTTAATGAGATCATCGATCAATTAAAGAGTTTTTCTAAACGGGTGCATTCCTTTGCCTCCCTGGATACCCTTGAATTCCTGCGCCGCAGCGGGCGCTTAAGCCGCCTTCAGTATGCCCTGGGAAGTTTCTTGCAATTAAAACCGATCATTTTTATCCATGACGGCGTTTCCGAGATCGAAAGAGTGCGGACGCGGAGCACCTCCTATCACCGGGTTATTGAAATGGTCAAAGCGCTCGGTCCGCTTGAGCAATTAGCGGTGATCTATACGCGTACTTATGCCTATGGCGAACAATTGTTAGCAATGGCGGCAGAGTTGATCCCAACCGGTATTAAACCCATCTTCACCGAGGTTACCCCTGTTATTGGGGTACACGTAGGTCCGGATGCCGCCGGATTGGTTGCCGTCTTACGTGAGCCGGCGGTCTAATTTTCCAAGGAGGATTGGATGACATTCTTGAGTGCATATGGCGTCCTTGGTTTGGTCATTTTGGCAATGATGATGCTCCTTTGGATCATCAGCCTCATTGTGAAAAATTCATCGATAGTGGATATCTTCTGGGGGGCTGGATTTGTGATATCCGGGTGGATTGCCTTTTTCCTCACCCCACAAGGGTTGCTCATTCGTAAAATCTTATTAATGGTCCTTGTCACGATCTGGGGGCTGCGCCTGGCCGGGTATGTATTGTGGCGAAATGCCGGTAAGCCGGAAGATTTCCGATACGCCAAATGGCGCAGCGAAGCACCCAAGATCTGGTGGTGGAAAAGCTTCTTCCAGGTGTTCCTGCTGCAGGGTTTTCTAATGTGGGTGATCGCGACACCACTTTTGGCTGCTCAATTTACTGCCGCGCCGCTTGGAATAGTAGATTTCCTCGGCGTACTTTTCTGGCTGGTTGGCTTCTTCTTTGAGGCTGCCGGAGATTGGCAGCTTTCCCGCTTCAGATCGAATCCGGAAAATAAAGGCAAGGTACTGGATAAAGGCGTCTGGCATTATACCCGCCACCCCAATTACTTCGGTGATGCAACCCAATGGTGGGGATACTACCTCATGGCTGCTTCAGCAGGCGGGTGGTGGACAGTCTTCAGTCCGATCATCATGACCTTTTTCCTGTTGAACGTATCGGGTGTGGCTATGCTGGAAAAGACACTTAAGGACACAAAACCCCAATACCGCGATTACATCGCCCGCACCAGCCCCTTTATCCCTTGGTTCCCTAAGAATACATCCAGTGAGGAACAAAAATGAAGGTAATAAAAACAGTTTCCTTGTTCGGCCTTATGGCTATGACCGTCGGAATAGTCTATGCGTTCATCGTTGGCGATTTTGCCACCGAAGGGAATCAAATCCTTTCCATGCCTTGGGGTATCGTTTCTTTGGTCGACTTGTACGTAGGGTTTATCCTATTTTCTGCCTGGATCATTTACCGCGAAAAGATCTGGTGGCACACGGTGTTATGGGTATTCTTCATGATGACCCTTGGGTTTTGGACAGCTTGTTTGTATGTCTTTATCGCCGTTCAGACCAGCGATGGCTCGTGGTCGCATTTACTGCATGGCCGGCACGCAAAGCATATGAACTAGATCTATCGGCTTGTAAGATCAACCAGATGAGCCTTTCTCTGAAACAAAGGCTCATTTCATTATTTATCCATAATACCTGGACGACCGAATTCATTATTCCCCTCACAATAAAATGCTATACTTCGCCTGGGCGTTATTCAACGCTTGTAAGCGGGATTTGATTATTTAATTTGCTTGGTTGTTTTTCAATGAGGTGCCATGACCATCCGCATTGTAACCGACAGCACTTGCGATCTATCTCCTGAATTGGTGGCTCAGTATGGCATTACGGTTATTCCTGTATTCGTCAATATCGATAACAAGAGTTATCAAGATGGAGTTGACATCAATAAACAGGATTTCTACCAAAAACTGGTCCAAACACCTGGTGGAATTTCAACCTCAACCCCTGGTCCGGAAATCCTTAAAGGGGTTTATAAAAAGTTGTTTGCTGAAGGTGCCACACAGATCCTTTCCATCCACATCTCCAGCACCCTCACCAATTGGGTCAATACTGCCAGACTGGCGTCACAGGATTTTAAAGAATCCAGCATTCATGTTTTCGACCCGGGTCAGCTATCGCTTGGGACGGGTTTTGCGGTTATTAAAGCAGCCGAACTGATCCGTTCAGGGGTGAAGATGGGTGAAATCATTCCTCAACTCGTAGAATTTTCCCAACGTATTTTTGCTTTTACATCCATTGATACCCTTGAATACCTGCGCCGCAGCGGGAGGGTGAGCAAATTAGAATACGCGTTGGGGAGTGTATTACAACTTAAACCCATTCTGCATATACATTCCGGGTCATTGGGCATCGAGCGAGTACGAACAAGGTATGCTTCCTATTCCCGCTTGATAGAAATGGTAAAAGCCCTCGGCCCGCTTGAACAAATAGCCGTGCTGTACACGCGCACCCGCTCTTTGGGAGAACAACTTCTATCCATGGCATCCGGGTTGGTGCCGGATGGCATACAACCGGTGTTTGCCGAAGCCACCCCCGTCCTTGGCCTTCACTTAGGTCCCGATGCGGTGGGATTGGTGGCTGTGAAGAAACGATCATAAATCCTTAATTTCGACGTAAAAAATGATGAATATCCAAGAAAGGGCGCGCCTTGGCACACGCTTGGATGGATTGGATAAGGTATAATCTGCCTGCGTAAGAAAAATTTGTTCGCGGAGAAACGAATGGATCCAATTGATCCCCGGCAAGGCTTGAGCACGTTAGTAAACCACGTGGGTGAAGGACATAACCCACAGCACTCTCATGTAACCCCCATCTATCAAACTTCAACCTTCAGCTTCCCGGATGTTGAGACCGGAGCTGCCACATTCAAGGGACAGAATGACGGGTATGTCTATACCCGTTTTAACAATCCCAACTTTGATCAATTATCGGATAAGTACGCTGTTTTGGAAGGCATCGACTTGCTGCGGGCCCAACCCGGCAAGCCGGTGGATGAGGTTGTGGCTGCCAAAATCTTTGGCTCGGGGATGGCCGCGGTCAGCACAGCCATCCTGGCGCGCGCCAAGGCCGGTGATACGATCATCACCCATGAAGCCCTGTATGGGGCAACCTATACTTTACTGCATGATATGGCGCCTGCCTATCATATTAATGTTGTGTGGGTAAAGGATATTTCACCGGATGCCTGGGCGAAAGCCTTTGCGGAAAATCCCACTGCTTCAATCGCCTACCTTGAAACACCCGCCAACCCTACCATGGCATTGGTCGATATGAAGGCTGTGATCGACATCGCCCACAAGCATAACGCCTGGGTGTATGTCGACAACACCTTTGCCACCCCCTACTGCCAGCGGCCGTTGAGCATGGGTGCGGATGTGATCATCCATTCCACCACTAAATATTTATCCGGTCATGGTCTCATCGTGGGCGGTGCGGTCATCAGCAGCCATGTTGACTTCATCAATAAACCCCTGTACGCAATGCTCAAGATCCTGGGCGGGAACCCCGGGCCGTTTGACGCCTGGCTCGCCAACATTGGCCTCAAGACCTTCGAACTACGGATGGAACGCCACTGCTCGAATGCCTTACAGGTGGCACGCTGGCTGGAAGACCACCCGGCGATTGAAAAAGTGTATTTCCCAGGGCTTGAAAGCAGCCCCGATTATGAATTAGCCAAACGCCAAATGCTGCATTACGGTGGTATGATCGCCTTTGAACTCAAAGGCGGTTTGGATGCCGGCGCTAAAATGATGAATAACGTGAAAATGATGACGCTGGCGGTCAGTTTGGGCAATGTGGACAGCCTCATCCAACATCCGGCCAGTATGACGCATGCCGGTGTGCCGCGGGAAGTGCGCATTTCTGCCGGTATCACCGACGGGCTTGTGCGTTTATCGGTAGGTGTTGAAAATGTGGAAGACATCATCGCCGATCTGGATCAGGCTCTGGCGAAGATATGGCGAACGCCTGCTAACGTGCTATCAATTTCAGTTTCATACAGGTGCTACAGGAGGGACAGGTGCTGCCGAGAGCAGAACTTTCCAATATCTGTGCAGGAATGT
>DATMYN010000008.1:0-4480 GCA_035560875.1 Longilinea sp.
CCCTTCTCATCGTTGAAGACATAGATAATGTGCGCGAACTATTGGAAGTAACTTTACGTTTTAAGGGTTACCCGGTAATTTCTGCACATAACGGCCAAGAAGCATTGGAATTGATCGAGCGAGAACATCCGGCATTGGTGATCACGGATATATTGATGCCAAAAATGGATGGCTTTACATTGGCGCATACCTTGCGTAAGGACGCCCGCAACAACCGCATTCCAATCATCTTTATTTCGGCAACTTATATCACCCCTGAAGATAAGTCGTTTGCCCTTAGTCTGGGCGGTGTGCGCTTTGTTGAAAAGCCGATCGATACCGAGGATTTCCTGCTTACCGTTGCCGAGATCCTCACTCAGGGCATCGTCACCACGCCGCGCCCCATGGATGACCACGATTTCTATATGGGTTATCGCGAACGGTTGGAGCAGAAACTGCGCCACAAGAATACACAGATCTCCCGGACGGAGAGACTGTTGCAAACACTGCCGGAAGACCAAAAACCAGCCTTCAATGCTTTACTCAAACAAGCCGTTGAAGATCGAAATGAAATCCAGATCGAGTTGGACGATTTACTGCACATCTTGGAAGGTAAAGGATAAGGTTACATGCCAGATATCAAAGAACTGCTCGGTTGGGCCAACCGGGCAGGAGAATTACTGCGTCAAGGGTATGAAAAACCCCACCAGGTCAGCCATAAAGGCCGCATCGATCTGGTGACAGAAATGGACCATGCCAGCGAGGCATTGATCCTTTCGGCCATCCAAGAAAAATACCCCCAGGACATGATCGTAACCGAAGAAAGCGGTCTGCACCAAGGCGACCATCAACGCTGCTGGTATATCGACCCGTTGGATGGAACGGTCAATTATGCTCACGGGGTACCATTCTTCTGCGTTTCGATCGGTTATGCCGAGGATGGGGTTGTAAAAATGGGGGTTGTGTATGAACCCCTCCGAAACGAAGCTTTTTGGGCTATCCGCGGTCAAGGGGCCTGGAGGAATGACCAGCCTTTACACTGCTCACAGCCAACGGAACTTGACCAAGCCTTATTGGTTACGGGTTTCCCGTATGATATCCAAACAAATCCGCACAACAACCTGGATCTTTTTAGCTTTTTTGCTTTACGCTGCCAGGGGTTACGCCGGTTAGGTTCGGCTGCTTTAGACCTATGTTATGTGGCCGCCGGGCGTTTGGACGGGTATTGGGAAGGCGTTTTACAAACTTATGACCTGGCTGCCGGTTCTGTAATCGCCGAAGAAGCCGGAGCGAAGGTTACACACTTGGACGGGTCGACCGATATTTTAAAACGACCTTGCACTATTCTGGCTGCCAATCCAGCCTTGCACGCCAAAATGCTGGCGGGCGTCCAATCTCTATTAAAATAACCGGTTTCCACATCATACAACACACACCCCTGACATAATCAGGGGTGTGTTCATTTCCTTCGTTGACGGCGTTTACGGGTCAGTTGTACTGTCCCCGGCTGCTTTTCCAGCGTATGGATAGTAGATCCCAAAACATGTGCCAGGAATCGTTCAATAATCGGATCTTGCTTTCAGATTTGTAATACCAGGGAATGGGAACTTCGGTGATATTAAAATGGTGTAACCGGGCAATAAATAATACTTCCACGTCAAAGGTCCAGCCCATGATGGTTTGGCGTGAAAAAGCTGCTTCGGCTGCATCGGCGCGGAAGCATTTGAAACCGCATTGGGAATCTTGCAGCCCGGACAGTGCAATGATCCGTACCAGGTTGTTGAAAACCCGGCCGGTCAGGTGGCGAATTTCCGGCTCATCATAACGGACGGCGCCCGGGGCTTCACGCGAGGCAATGGTGATCTGTGCATCCGGAAATTGAGGGGGGAAGAAGCGGGGGAGCTCTTCGATCGGCATCGAAAAATCGACATCGGCGAAGAAGCGGTAATCACCTTGGGCGGCAAGCATGCCGGTCCGTACAGCCAACCCTTTCCCTCTGTTAGTCTCATGGATCACTTTCAAATAGGGCAACCGAGAGGTATAGGATTGGGCAACCCGCAGTGTATCGTCGCGGCTGCCATTTTCAACCACAATGACTTCGTAGGTATAAGGCTGCTTCTTGAGAAATTGATCCACCTTGTCAAGACATTGAGGCAGACGGGTTTCTTCATTATGGGCGGGCAGTATCAGGGAAAGTAAAGGATGGCTCACAATAAAATTAGAAGATGGGGGCAGGGGAGAGATCGTCACAAGCGGCTGAAACGCTTTTTGTGGTTAGCAACGGCTCAGTGGAAGAAGTGGAAAGGCTCACTTTGGTTTGACAGGTAAATGAACTTCCCATATTGGCCTGACGTTGACCGACTTGGAAAACTTTACCGTTCTTTAACTGCTCCACCAATTGTGGCCGGGTCAATAAATGCACATCCGCATAGGTTGGGCCGCGACGAGGGTAATATCGAACCAAATCGACCATCCCCTCGGGCGTATATCGAACAGCTTCAATAATTCCATCCGGATCCAATTTAGCCATATCAAGTTTCTCCTGGAATGGCAAACCGCCGAGATGGCTCGGCGATTTTGAGCCAGGTCGGGGTGGGCGGACTTGAACCGCCGACCCCCGCGTCCCAAACGCGGTGCGCTGCCAACTGCGCTACACCCCGGCAGGTAGAGTATAATCTGGAAATGCGTAGGGAGCAAGGTGATTTTTCGGTCAGCTTATAAGGATCGAAATGCATGGGTAATACGCTAATCCCCTTTTGTATCCCATGAATGGTCAACGAGGTTGCATAATCAATGTTTCGCCAGAAAACTACCATCGTTCTGACAGCCTTAATACTGGTGGGATTAACCTCGGCTTTTTCAGCCCTCCCCTATACCAATGCACCGATCAAGGCAGCGAACCCGCCTGACCTTCAAACCACCCCGCAGCCGGAAACGTCTGTAACCCCTGAAGATCAACCTTTATCTCAAACCTGTTCGGAAACCCAGGGGCAAACCTACCGGCTTACTTCATCAACGTATTGGTTGGAATATCCGCTCGATTTCACCATCCATCTCCCACCTTGCTACCAAGCGGATTATCCGGGCGGTTACCCGGTCCTTTACCTTTTACATGGGATCGGGTTTACAGATGATCAATGGGAACGATTGGGGGCTTTATCCGCCGCAGATCAGTTGATCCTAACGGGAGGTTCGCGGCCCTTCATCATTGTCTTCCCCTATGAACGCTACTCTCTTATAGAACCAAATGGTTCGGAATTTCCGCTGGCCATTGTTGACAATCTGATCCCCTTTATCGATTCCACCTATCCGGTATGTACGCAGCGCGAATGCCGGGCGATCGGCGGGTTATCGCGAGGCGCGGCCTGGGCAGTGCGTCTCGGGCTGGCCTATCCGGACCTGTTCGGTTATGTAGGCGCCCACAGCCTGACCCCGTTCTTTGGGGATGCTGAAGATGTCACATCATGGGTGGAGGTGATCTCTTCTGGAACACATATCACCTCACCCTTTTCCATCTTAATGACCATTGGGGGCATCACGGTCCCTTTGGTATTCTCGCCGGAATCTGAACAAAGCGTTCCACCGGTGATCTATTTGGATATTGGCAATAATGATCCCGAACTACAGGCAGCCCGGGAATTTGAAGAAGCATTAACCCAGGCGCACGTGATGCATGAGTGGTATTTAAATTTAGGCAACCATGATGAAGAATATTGGTCAGAGCATGTATCGATGTATATGAACTGGTACGCTTCACATTGGCAAATCAACCCATAAAAAAATACCCCGCGTTGCGGGGTATTTGATGATCAGTAGTAGATACTACTCAACCTTAACCACTTTGACCTTAAATGCTCCGGCAGGCGCATCCACATTTATAAACTCACCCGCCTTACGGCCCAATAAAGCTTTTCCGAGCGGTGATTCGTTTGAGATCCGTCCGGTCGCCGGATCGGCTTCAGCAGCGCCAACGATGGTATACACCTCTTTGGGCGCGCCTTCTTCTTGAATGGTCACCTTTGTACCAACCTGGATCACTTCAGACGGAGGTGGTTCGGTAATGACACGGGCATTGGCCAGCAAATGCTCTAATTCCTTGATACGCCCTTCAACGAAAGCCTGTTCATTCTTGGCGGCTTCATATTCGGCGTTTTCAATAAGTTCGCCGCCCTCCATTGCTTCACGCAGGCGCGTAGCAATTTCGGCGCGCTTTTCAGTCCGCAAGTTTTCCAATTCGTCCTGAAGTTTCTCGTATCCTTCTTGCGTTAAAAACGAGGTGGGCATAGGATGTTCCTCACAATCTGCAGCGGGGTTGCATCAAGATATCCCCTGTAGTCTTATCAGTCGGCAATTTAGATTGGGCCGGAATTAAATGCCGAAAGTGAAAAAAACCACTCCTTCTGGAGCGATTTATTCGTTTACCCTTTGGGGCGGTAGGTTAAGTTGCGTAAACTATATCATAATCCTGACACGATGGCAAGTGGTTTCAAATGAAATTAAT
>DATMYN010000009.1:0-2344 GCA_035560875.1 Longilinea sp.
GTGTGGTGAGGGTGATGTACCCGTACGGTCAAGCTGCCGCCCGCCAACCCTATCAGATCCAAACCACCCTCACGAGTGCCGTCATCGTCTTTACCGGGGAACTGAGCCCCGCTCCGGGGGAAACGCTGTGTGTGGAGTACACTGCCACTTACACCCTCGCCGGCCTGGATGGCGCTGAAACCACCACCTTCCCACCTGCCCATTTGGACCTGTTGGCCCAGGGGGTTGTCGGTATCGCCTTGATCCTGCATGCTCAATTTCTGGTAGAAGCCTACGGCGGCCGCCCGGCGGATATCGAGAAGTTGGCTGACCTCAGTGCAGCTTTTCTGGAGGCTTTCCGGAAGTCGTTACCTCACCTGCAGACAACCCAACAAGCCGAGTTTCCGCCCGGTTTCCCTTTAGATAGCTACGATAACCAGCCAAAGGCGGTTGTATGACCTACACTATTGGGCAAAACTGCCATATCACCCTCTCCCATCCCGAGGTTGATGGCGGAACGCCGTACGGTTTTCTGTGTGACCTGGATTCCAAGATCATGCCGGGTGGGGTGCGGGTAGTACATGAGGTCATCTCCGATGGTACCCAGGTGGTGTATGTGCATGCCAATATCCTCATCGCCGAGAACATGCACAACCCCAACGGCAGCCTGCATACAGCCGGCCGCCCAGCTATGTACGCCAAACTGCTCCAGTACTTCACCAAAACCTCCGGGGTTGTGCTTTCCAGCCCCATCGGCGGATTTACCAATCTGGGTTTTCTGGGTTACTCACTGGATGAGCGTCATAACCCCTCCTTTTCACTCATCAAGGTGCAGCTCAATAACGTAGGCTATTATTGGCCTCCGGTTGACCCCGAAGTCCTGGCCCTCTCCCTGTGGGATGGCACCCTCACCTGGGCAACTTCCTACTGGCGTTGATTGTTTTCTTCGATCAACGAGCATCAATCCATAATCATTAATCGAGGTATTATGTCCCGCCTTCTCGGAATCGATATCTCCCATTGGCAAAACCAGATCGATTGGACTCTGGCTGCCCAACACATCAGCTTTGTTTTCATCAAGAGTTCTGAAGCCTCCACAGTGGATCCGTCCTTTCAAACCCATTGGCAAAACGCATGCAAAACGGGTCTGCTCCATGGTGCATACCACTTTTACCGTCCCATCCTCACAGGTAAATATCAAGCTACGGTTATGGCCGGGCTGTTGGCCGGCCAACTGGGTGATCTGCCCAATGTGTTGGATCTGGAAGATAAGGGGTATGCCGGTGGTAAGGCTGTTGCGAATTCAGCCCGTTCGTTTTGTGAAACACTGGCTGGCCTTACCAACCATCCGGTTATGATCTATACCTCTGCTTCGTTCCTTTTCCAGCTTCGCATGGAAGGGGCTGACTTGCGTTGGATGGCTGTTTACCCTCTATGGCAAGCCGGCTATCCCTGGGAACGCCGTAAAGATTTTGTTCAGAATTTCCCGAACTACCAATCCCAAGCTCTCGATCCGAAAACTAGATTCCCGTTCGAACCTTACCCCTATACAGCTCAAGCTGCCATCTGGCAGTGGAGCGGTCACGGCCGCGTCCCGGGTATCGCCGGGGATGTGGACGTGAATGTGATCGAAGAGGGTATCCTGAATTCATTAAAAGGATGACCGATGTCTTACCCCTTATCCTCCAATGTATCTTCCGGGCAGCCCACCGAAGCTGCCCATTACAACAACCTCCGTGCCGATGCGCTCCTCCTCGGGCAGGCAGAAGCGGACTCGGTCAAGCTCAACGCCTTCCTCAGCCGCTATGTCCGCGGGGTCAAGCTGCAGTACTTGGCCACCAACCGGCTGCGCATCCCCTTCATCACCAGCGACCCGCCAACATTGATGATCAGCGGGTGTATGTGCCAGGCAGCCACTAACGTTGATTTGCCGTCCGGGCTCATTTCCGGCAGTGCCGCCACCTGGTACGTGTTCGCCCAGCGTACAGCCGGGCAGACCACCTTTACCCTCACCGTCAACACCTCCGCCACCGAAGGCACCAATCAGCGCGTCATCGGCGAGTTCGATTGGGATGGCTCAGACATTATCTCGATCCGCGATTACTTCCGCTCACCCTTAGCTGACCCGGATTATGACTCGGGTTGGTTTGCAGTGACCACCGGCGTCACCTACACAAAAGCCCACGGTCTTCCCCAGCAGCCATTGTTGGTCCTCATCTATCATTCCACTTTAGCCAACGGCTCGGATGAATGGGTATGGGTGGGTGGAGTTGTCACGTCAACAACTTTTTACCCGCCCTATGGGGTTGACCGTACGAATATCTATGTTCAAACAGGCACCAACGCCGGGGCAGGGGTTCTGCAC
>DATMYN010000010.1:0-3971 GCA_035560875.1 Longilinea sp.
GCATAAAATACCACCGTCACGAGCAAGAGATCCAAGATACTCAGCCAGTTCAGGCGCTGAAAGAGGAATGCAATTTCATTCAGCAGATTTTCCACCTATACTCAACCGATCCGGTTTTTCTATTCAAACCTCTAAATAGGATGCAAAACCCGGTCAATTCTCAACTGCTTGAAGAACAATTGTACACCGGGGGTCATCGACTCTATTGCAGCTTCTTGCCAGGCTAAAACACCCAGCGATTCCGCCGGGCGCGGTTCATAACCGAGATCATGCCAAATCTTTTCGTGTTGGACTAATTCCGGATGAAGGAATAATAAAGCCGCTTCGCTCTGTAAATCACGCGAAGCTTTTTCCATCTCCTGGATCATGATCGGCAGCGTTTTTTCAACCGGTACGGAGGGATCCAATACGATATCGGTTGTTCGCGAAACCAGGTTTTCCACCTGCCAGCCGATAACGCCAATGGCAGTCTCACCGCTTTTGAGGATCAAAAACGCCTTTTCACCAAAAGCAGCCATGATATCATCACTGGTCAGGCGGGTCGATGAGGCACTAAAGCGATTGATCAAATCGGCAATTTCCTGGCAGTGGCGCGGTCCGCCGCGATGGATGGTGATATCACCCTTCTGGGTTTTTTCTCCGGTTGCCAATGGGCCTGTGGAACGCTCTTCTGCTTTGACATACTTCTTCCACGCCGTAACCACCTGATTCCAGGTGTCTTCATATGACTGGGAGTTTTTAATTACAACATTAGCAGCCGCGATCTTGGCTTCTTGTGAAGATTGGGAGCTGATCCGTTGACGGGCATCGTGTTCGGTGATGCCCCGGTTCAAGACCAAGCGGGCTATTTGAACATCAGGGCTGGCAAAGACCGTCCAAATGCTGTCGCAGGATTTATGCAGACTGCTTTCCAGTAGTTTGATCGCCTCTATCACAATAACCGATTGCGTAGAACGGCGAATCAAATGATCCACAGCCTGTTCCACCATGGGATGGACGATCGCTTCCAGGGTTGCCAGGGCTTCAGGATTGTTAAAAACCACCCGCGCTAAACGGCTGCGATCGATTTCCCCATCACTCGACAGGATGAATTTTCCAAACACATCCAATACTTGCTGGTAAGCCGGTCCGCCCTTTGCGATAGCCCGGTGAGACAATTGGTCCGCGTCAATTCCATACGCCCCCAAATGCTCCAACATCCGGCGCACTACGCTTTTTCCTGTACCAATATTCCCGGTGAGCCCAATAACGGTTTTTCCCGGCCATTTACTCATGCATTGTTCTCCTGCATGCCCGGTAATTAACCGGACTGGGTTTCTTTCATTTTAGCCGGGGGAGGGGGAAATGTCAAAGGATAAAGGGAAGATCACCGACAAATCCCGAAACCCTTTACTGTAGAATCGATTTGATTGAGTTTATCCTCCCCATCGGGTAGAATAGACCTACTAAGTCTACTTTGGAGAAGCAAATGCCAACGGAACAAGAGGTATTACAAGTATTACAGAAAGTAACCGATCCGGAATTGGGTCGGAATATTGTTGAGCTGAACATGATCCGTGATCTGAGTATCCAGGATGGAAAAGTTGCTTTTACCCTGGCGCTTACGATCCCTAATTGCCCGATGCGTGAAAAGATCAAAGCCGATGCTCAGGCTGCCGTTTTATCCCTTCCGGGTGTATCCAAGGTTGCGATCACTCTCGGTGCCATGACGGAAGAGGAACGCCGCGCAGTTTTGGGTACGGCTGTCCCTCAACTGCCCAAGATCAACAGCGCGAACAAGGTCAAACGCATGATCGCGGTCATGAGCGGTAAAGGAGGAGTAGGAAAATCATCTGTTTCCGCCCTCCTGGCAGCCGCCTTAGCCCGCCGGAGCCAAAAAGTAGGGATATTGGATGCGGATATCACCGGTCCCAGCATTCCCAAGTTCTTTGGGATGAAACCAGGTGCGGTACGTGGCGGGGAACAGGGTATGCTCCCGCCGGTTTCAAAACAAGGGATCAAGGTCATGTCGATCAACCTTTTGGTCCAACAGGAAGATACACCGGTCATTTGGCGGGGTCCAATGATCTCCGGGGCCATCACCCAGTTTTGGACAGATGTATTATGGGGAAAATTAGATTTTCTGGTCGTGGATCTGCCCCCGGGAACATCGGATGCAGCACTTACCGTGATGAAGAACCTGCCGATCAATGAAGTGATCCTGGTTACAACACCGCAGCAATTAGCTGCTTTAGTCGTACGCAAAGCTGTATATATGCTGAAAGAACTCAATATCCCCGTGGTGAGTGTGGTGGAGAACATGAGTTTCTACCCCTGCCCCGATTCCGGGAAGCATCACGAGATCTTTGGGCCAAGCCACGCAGCAGAGGTTGCCGAGATTTGCGGTGCTCCCGTTTCTGCACGGATCCCCCTGATCCCCGAGATCGCCGCCTTAGGCGATCAAGGCTTGATCGAAGATGTAATAGTACCGGAAATTGAAGCATTAGCCGATCTCTTGTTGAAATAACCCATTGCTTAACCAAAAAGCAGCCGGTTGATTACCGGCTGCTTTACATTCTAACGATCAATACTCTAGCAGATCAATATTCTAGCGGATCAAGGAAAGAACACCGGGCTGATCAGCCATTATCACAGTTTGTTCAGTCCCATCCAGGCTGCTGCGAACCAAAGAAGTGGTCATCAATGCAGTATCAACCCGGAAGTAAACCAGGTTGCCATCAGCATCAAAATCGAAAGAGGTTACATTCGTATCGATCTGCTGAACTGATGTCCCATCAAGCGATGCCACAAAGAGATCCCCAACCTTATCGGTGCTTGCCAGGAACTGGATATAAATTATGTTTTGATCATCGGGCGTGAAGCGCGATTTGTAGAATTGACCTTCGGTGCTGATCACAACCGGGTCTCCGCCTTGGGTTGCGATGAGATTAAGCCGGTAGGCGCCATCCTCGGTTTGATCCTGATAGGTGACCATGCTGCCATCACCAGAGAAGGATAACCAAGTGGAAGCGATCGAATCCACTGCCAGCGTTTCATTTAGTTCGGTATCCATCAAATGGAAGGAGGCTGCGGTATCGGTCGTTTCGATCAGGACCAGATTCAAACCGCTGGGATCATAATTAGCGGCGTTCCCGGTTCCTTCAAACGTAAAGATGACATCCGGAGTGCCGCCATCCAAAGGTACGCGAGTAAGGCTGAAATCAGCCAAGTCATAGATCAATAAATATTCACCATTCGGTGATACGGAGACAAGTCCAAGCTGCTGCTCTGCGGTAGGCTCGTACAAAGTAGTTACCGTGAGGTCGGGCAGAGTAACTTTCTGGACAGCGCTGATCGAACCATCCGTCCCGACTGCCAGGGTTAACATCGCATCCTCAGAGGGAAGATAATCCACAAAGAAGGTGTCGGCGAGAGGGGTCAACGTTATGCCTTCTTGCAGATCAGCAATTTCAACTGAAATAGCGCTGGTGGTTTGGTCGATGACCGTATAAGCATAATACCGGCTTGTGGAGGAAAAGCCTTCCATAAACCGCTGCAGGGTATCGGTAAATGGCCGCACATAAATTGGCGCCGGTGCACTAGAGGTGGTGGGGATAATATTCAGGCTCCAAATACCTTCTGCATCTTTTAGGTACAAAGCCAGATACTGACCATCCGGTGAAAGCGGTGCGTAGTAATTATGGTAGGTCACAAGTTGGAACAGGAAAATTCCATTGGAATCCTGTGCTAAAACTGTGGGAGACTGTCCATCTTGATCCACCCGCATAACGCTGCTAAGGGCGGCATCATAATCCGTCCAGACACCATACACAAAAGGAACCTGTGTCGGTGAGCTAGTGCAGGCAGTTATTATAAAACTAAGTGCCAAGAGAATTGTCAATGGGATAGCCAAGCGCTTCATGAGATCTTCTCCAAAAAAAGTGAATCTTTATCACTCGGGCTTGCTAGGTGGTAAAGTGCAAATCATATTT
>DATMYN010000011.1:0-9637 GCA_035560875.1 Longilinea sp.
ACATCCTCCTCTCCCTCGGGGAGGGTGTGGTATTTTTAACTCTCAATTCAAAAATAAATTATCAAAATTGTAGGTAACCCCTTTGGAAAACCTATTGCAATATGCAACTAATAGTGCGATAATAGTTGCAGATTGCATCAATTATTCTCACTCAACTTATCTTTTGGAGGAAAATATGTTAGATCGCAACCGCTACATGCTCAAAGGGGCGCTTGCCCGCCGCGGCTATGATTGGTGGTGGCACTCATTGGTGGGTGTCAGTAAACAGACCGGTAAAAAGCAGCCTTTCTTCTTTGAGTACTATGTGATCAACCCGGCTTTGGGCGGATCGGAACCGATCCCAGGGCAGTTACCGGCCAACCGCGAAAAAGGGATTAAACCCTCCTATGCGATGCTGAAAGCTGGTCGTTGGGGCGAAGGCCGCCAGGCGCAGCTTCATAACCTGTATCCGATCTCAGCCTTCAAGGCGGATTTCACCGGCATGAATGTCCGTATTGGTGATTACGTAGCCACTGAAAACCACCTGACCGGGCATGTCAAGGTAACTCCGGAAGATGTCAAAGCCCATCCGGAGTGGATGAGCGATGCGGGTGAGATGAGCTGGGATTTGAAGGCGGAGAAGGTCTTGCCGTACAGCGTTGGGTTTGGTACCTCACCCTTCTTTGTGGATATCAATGCCTTCCAAATGTACTGGCATGCCGCCGGTATGTTGACCCACTATACGGGCACGATCACCTTCAATGGTGAAGAATACAGCGTTGAACCGGAAACCTGTGCCGGGTACCAGGATAAGAATTGGGGCGGCGATTACACCAGCCCGTGGGTGTGGTTGAACTGCAATAATTTCTCCAGTAAATCCACCGGTAAGAAATTAACCCGCACCAGCCTGGATTGCGGTGGTGCCCAGCCGGTGGTCTTAGGTGTATCTTTACCACGCAAGATGCTGATCGCTTTTTATTATGAAGGCGAGTTGTTCGAGTTCAATTTCTCCAAGGTTTGGACCAACCCGCAGCAGGTCTTCGACTGCCCTGTCAGCGATAAGGAAGTCCAATGGAACATCACCGCCTGGAACAATAAAGGCAAGATCGAGATCCATTTTGCCTGCCCGCGCGAAACCATGATCAATGTGAATTATGAGAACCCTGACGGTCTTAAACGCCACAACCAATTGTGGAACGGCGGTTATGCGGCCGGTACGGTCACCCTGTATCGCAAGGTCAAGGGCAAGTATGAACCGATCGATACCTTTGTGGGTGAGTTGGGCGGTTGCGAGTACGGCGAGTACGATAAATAGTCTGTTAGGCTCAGAAATGATAATGAACCGGCTGGTGCTTTAGCACCCGCCGGTTGTGTTTTTAATTTTGTAAGGGCACGGTGATGGAATAGTAAGTAGCTATCAATCCTGATAAAGCCGTGCCCAATGGTCAATCCAAGGACGCCTTACTCCGGTAAAAATGTTGCCAGCACAGCCCGGTTCTCCGCCTTCACCAGCGTGCGGATCTCATCCGGGGTGAGGGGCGGCATGGGGAAGGCAACGTAATCTTGGGTGGTGTCAACCCCTTCCATCGGTGGTTCCACAATCCCATCCACCAGTCGGATGGGCACATCCAGGCGGACCCCCTTGCGGTACCAGGCTTTACGCCGTTCACACATGCGCAGGGTGGCTACCAAGAGCGGTAGTAAAAACTTGTTTCCCGGGGACATTACCCGGCACATGGATCCGCTGATCTGATGGACCAGCATGTGGGGGGTATTGGGGTACGGCATGCATCCGTTCGCAAAATGGGATACGCGCCCTCTTAAATATCCGGCGCATGTTCCCACTGCCAGGGTTTTCTTGTTTTGAGCCAGAATATCTTCCACATCCACCGGCTTGCCTTGCGCATCATAATAAATATGGGTATTACCCTTCTTCACCCCTTCGCCAATGATCAGGTTCATCTCAAAATCACGTCCATGGCCTTCATAATACAGCATATCAAAAGCAAAACGGGTGGTAGCCAGGCAGCCGCCCCGGCAGGTATTTTCCATGGCTTGGGTGTCGGTGGGACAGATCGGACAGGTGGGGTCAACCTTGGGGGTATGTTTAAGCGAATGACCTTCATAGACATGGACATTGGGAAAGTTCTTGGCCATCCAATCGCCCTGCAGAGAAGGATCGGCGGGTCGGAACTTCGTGGGGGTTGTATCACCAAGAACGGTGACTTTGGGATCATTAAATCCCATTTCATCGGCGATCTTCATCAGGGTGATGCAGTTGGGATCAAAGCCCATCATGCGGGTTGCCACCCGGTCGGTTTCGACGGCCTGGTTACCGCTTATGATAACCCGGCTGTCGACAGGTTCGACCGGAGCCGGGCAATTGCCTTCCCCGCCTACAATCCCATCAATGACTACCAGGTCGGGACGGAAGAGATACAGCATATCGACCAATTTCTGATCGATGGCGTAGGTGTGGTTGCGTTGGCGCAGGTTATAGGTGATCGTTCCCATGGCGTTTTTAAAACCCAGGGTTACTCCGGTATAAAGATTGGTCTTCATCTTGGGTAGTGAGATATAGAAAGCCTCATGGCGGGCAACCTCACTGAAAATGCGCGGTACAACGATCTCTTTCATCACTTTCGCCTTAGGTAGTATATAACGGTCGGTTGCCTGCTCTTCCAAGGCGATCAATTCAACCCCGTAACGGCGGGCTAACCGGTCAAGCCCCGCTACCTTAAACGCTCCGGTGGTGGGGTATCCACGTCCGGCCGATTCAACGATCACGATCCGGTCGGTGTATTGCTTCATGTAGATAACAACCGCTTCCATTACGCGCGGATCGGTGCTTTCGGGGTAATTATCGTCTTTCAATCCTGCTTCATGCCAAACACTGACGAGGTTGGGCTTAATGACCACTTTTTTCCCCCGAACTTTTTCCAAGAAGTGGGTTTTTTCTTCTAAAAGGTCCAGGTTTTGTTTTACTGCTGCCCGGATAGCCTGAATATCTGCCCGCCCCTCATAAGCAGGTGTTCCAAAATCTCGTGGCAGTGAGACATAATCCCGGCGGTAATTCATAGCCGGTGCGTGGGTGACGACAACGAAAGAAGGGCTGGGCATAAATCATTCTCCTAAAATTAAAGTTGATCAACTTACCAATAACAAGTGGATCTTCATTCGTAATTATTCAGAAGCTTTACTTCGCAAGACTTGTTGGGTAACCCCCAACACCTTATGCAGGTCCTCAGCCACCGTGAAGAAAGCTTTGATCTCGTCTTCCGTAAGTCCTTGGGTGTTTTCCAAGAGCATGCGGTAACTGCGTTCTTCGATCTTCTTCACCATTTCTGTTCCGGCAGGGGTAAGGTTGATCAAGGTATTACGGCGGTCATGTTCACTTTGGAGCTTAATGACCAGATCCTGCTCGGAAAGGCGGCGGATCAGGCGGCTGGCATGGAATAGGGGGATGGCTAATTCATCGGCGATGTCGGTAACGCACCCGTTGGGGTGGCGCAGCAGGTATTGAAGCGCATAGATCTGTTGGTAGTCAACCCCAAACTGGTCTTGAACAACCCGCTCCGAGTGATAAAAGGTCATCATCACTTGGAACAGGATATTATCAATCTTGGATCGCGGAGTAGATTCAAGCATAGTTTTTTTCCGATCGATTAATTAGTTGCAAATAGCAAGTAAATCATAACCCGAATCCAGGAGAATTACAAGCAGTATTTATTCATCTTATCGGGTTACTTTCCTTAAAAACAAAAATGGCTGGGGTCGGGCGTTGTAGCCGTCAACCCAACCATTTTCATTTTATCCGCAGGGATGATTAATTGGCGGGAATATTCCCGACCAATTCCACCGCATCGATCTCATTCCAGGAAAGGCTGCTGTTGGATTGGTCAACGGTGATGAGTATGCCAACAACTTCAGAATTGATATCCACATCGATAGTGAATACGGCCGGGCAGGCACTTCCAATAGTGACTAGCCCCGTGTAAACCACGAAGTAGGTCCCATCGACGCCGATCAATTCCACCTGAACCACCTGATTTGGTTCATACGATTCGTAAATATTGATCTGGGTGGGTACTACCGGGGTGGCATAGCGGACTTCCAGCCAATCGTAACCATCGCTGGAGGAAGATGCCCAGGCGGTGATATGGTCACCACATTCTGTGGTATCCGGCGCACCGATCGCTTGGGAAGCTGCCCAAGACGGGTTGCTGAATTCGCTGCTGGCAGCGGCGGAGCTTGCCCATTGGCGGATTTCCTGCACGTTGCCGGAACTGCTTTTACCACCGCAGGCGGTTAACAAGAGACAGCTTATAACCAAAGTGATCAATATTGCACGTTTCATTTTCAAATCTCCTTAGGAAAGTTAGTATGATAGTATCCGAGAATTGTCAAAGAAACGTCAAAATTGCATAATCGTAGGTTTAAGTTTTGTTTCATCCACCATTTGATGTAGTTCGGGTCGAGATAACGGGCGGCCTTTTCCGGCGTAGGCAGTCAGAACGGCTTCCATCATGTTGATTCCAAAGGACCGGCCGTTATAGATCGGGGAGGTGGTGATCACCGTTTTTACGCCGCGCTCTTTGAGCATGGCAATATTTTCCTCGGTCGTGGTATTTGTGATCACAAATTTACCTTCCAGATCATCGGGGGCATATTTACTAATGTAATGCATATCACCGGCGATCAGATCGGCTTCTTGCCAGAATTTTACGTGTTTCGGCGAATGCTCTTCTTTCTTTACGCCCGGTGGGAAGAGCCAGGTTAACGGGAAATACGCAATGATCGGCATGAGCACTTTCGCTAATTTCCGCAATTCCTTAAGCCCATGCACAGGATAGGGTACACCAAGAACAAACATGATGTCCCCTAATAGTACTTGATCGCACACCTGCGAAAGGGTCTCCACAAGCCCGACCCGGTCGATGCAGAAGGGCATAAAGCATTTTTTGAAATGTGGGATCTCTCCCAATTCGGGGCCGGCAAGCTCGAATACCCGTTTTTCCAACACATACTTTAAGTGCCGCCCATCGATCCAAGGGGTCTTTTTTACCCCTTCGACCAGCTTAAGCGCTGAACGGATAGGGTAATCTTTTCCATCCAAGGTTACATAGCAATCGATACCGCCGACACTCAGAGCATCTACCTTACCATCCAGGTCGGTGAAAAGCTGTTTCATTTTGGGGATGTCTCCCCCGGTACCGATCCGCTCGACCTGGATCTCGATCCCGTTATAGTTCACTACGACGGTCTTGTTACGGCTGGGATTTCCCAAGCTCACGCTAACGGCCTTCCTCATGCTGCCCTCCTATTTAGATGAATAAGAAAGAAAACCAATTGCGAACAAATGGTAGTATCAACAAGAGCGATTGGGCGCCAATAATACCCACCAACACCCCACCGATGACATCTAACAGGAAATGGACACCCGTGGTAACACGTGCCAAACAAACCAGAAACGCCCAAATAAGGAAGATCAACGCTAACCATAAAGGAGCCAAATTCCAAACCAATACGGTTAACAAAGCCACTCTGGCTGCATGCCCGGATGGAAAAGACAAGGGGTCAGATTTCCGATAAACCCCGCCCCATTCGCCAACCGGCCGCTGACGGCGGAAGATCAGTTTGATCCCGCCCACGATCAAAGCCACGCCGCAAATCCCTAATACCTGAATAGCCGCCAAATTGTGCCATTCGCCCCGGTCGATCAACCAGACCAGGATCAATACAGGGATATTGAACCAGGAGTCACCGGAGTGAGCCAGGACGGTGGAAAGTTTCCACCACAACCCATGTTCAGGACTTAAGCGTAAATGACTGCTGATCTTGTGATCAAATTCTACCAGAGCGTCCAGTTTCACGGCGTTGTTTCCTCTCAAGGTACTCGGCTGCCATATCCAACTGGAACGGCTTGTCTACATCCATACCCATTTCAGCATCGAGAACCTTCACCACCTTGCCCCGGATTCCCATGCGTTTACTGACAATATTTTGAGCGTCTTCCAAGCTTAATTGATGCAGGAGCAGCAGGAACAATGTGTCAATCCCCAGGATCGACGCCTGTTGGACCGGGTTTTTACGGGCGGCTGAGATCTTATGCCAAAGTGGCGAATCGGCTCCGGCAGCTAATGGGTTGACCCCCAGCACATCGCCCGAACAGAAATCACCATCTTTAAGGTGAACATAGGTCCGCCGGGATTCGGGGAAGACCTTTTCCATGTCCTTGCGTTCAACAACCGGGTAATAGACATCCGCTTCACCCTGCATGATCTGTTCTGCCATCCAATCGATCATTTTTCCGGTAATACATGGGACATCCCCCGAGATGATGAATGCCTTTTTTGCGTCCGGATGTACGCGTAGAATCTCATCAGCCCCAATTTTGATATTGGCTAAAACATCCCCTTGGCCATTGATCCTTACGATCTCATGGTTGCATTTAAGGTCGGTGAGTTCAGGTAACCCGATAATAATAACCCGGTCAACAGTGGTCGAGGCATCAACGGCTTCCAGTACCCACTGGATCATCGGTTTACCGGCTAGGGGCAGCATAACTTTATACCCGCCGCGTGTGTTTGGATATAACGGTTCGTCGGGTAAAGGGATCCCACCGGCGGTTATAAGAGCATCCATTAGTTCAACTCCTGTATGGCTGGTTGGAACTGCATCGTATCAAGGGCATGACGTAATTCTTCCAAATAAGCCTGCGCATGCCAATAATCGACAGGTTGGGTGCGTCCCATGGCAGCCACTAAACCGGCTTCCATCATATTCGTACCAAAGGATCGGCCGTCATACACCGGGGTTGTGGTGATGAGTGTTTTCACTCCGGCTTGCCGGAACTGCTCAACATCTTTTGCAACCGTGGTATTGGTGACGACGATCTTTCCATCCAGCCGCTCCGGCATATAGCGGGTGATGTAATGGCAGTCGCCGGCGATGACCTCGGCCCAATCAAAATGGTTCAGCCATTTGGGTGTCCGTTTTTCCTGGGCTTCCCCTACGGGATACAGCCATTGAAAGGGTATTCTCCCCATGACAGGCATTAGTATGTCACATAAACGCCGTAAATTGGGGATCGTCCGAATGGGTACATCAACCCCGACGCCAAACATGAGGTCGCCAAATATGCATTCATACCCGGCTCCGGTGAAGGCTTGGGTTAGTCCCCAGCGGTCTGCCCCGGTCATTAAAAAGGCACGTTTATGGCTTATCCGGGGTGCTAAAACTCCATCCAAAACCCCTCGCACTCTTTCTTCCAGCGTTACCTTTAGCCCACTGCCATCTACGACTGGAGTTTTCTTCACGCCGCGGATCATCTTGTAGACGGAATAAAGCGGATACCAGTGATCGCCAACCAAAAAGCCCAGATCAGCCCCGCCAACCCCTAACGCATCTACTTTACCATCCAACTCATTGAACAGTTGAGCGGCTTTTTTCATGTCGCCATCTGTCCCACGCCGAGATAATTGGACTTTTTCCCCCAACATGGTTACTTCAACAGTCTTATCCCGGTGAGATGACCCAATACTTATGCTAACAGCATATTTTGTCATGGAAAAATCCTTTCGCAGAGGGGAGTATACCTATAAGCAGAAAATCATGCAACTAAATAGGGGGATAAGGGTACCAGCGCCGGCGGTCATCCGGTGAGAGAAAAGTCTTCTCTTCGACCAATTTCTCTGCCCGATTCCGAAGAGCAGTCCGTTCATCCTTGCGTAGATATGGTTTCAATATATCGGATAGATCATCGGGGAGTTCTAAACGATGGATAAATCGGACAAGGTCATCGATTAGGTTTTGAGGGATAAGTTCGCCGGCGAAATCCCAAATTACCGAACGCAGTTTGGGTTCGGTATGAAAGCTTACTCCATGGTCTATTCCCCACAGATGCCCATTTGCATCTTTTAATATGTGACTACCTTTACGATCGGCGTTGTTGATTAAAAGGTCAAAAAGAACCATTGGAAGTAATTTTTGCACATCAGCGCTAGTAAATCGGAAATATTGATAATCGGGATCGTGCGGGATAAATAACTGGAGCGAGCCGGTACCAAGGGGCAGCCTGCGGTACACCGTTAGCGGGACCAACCCCCAACCCAATGCCTGACTGCACAGATATGCGCCTACTTCGCGGCGCGCCAGCGTATGTTCCGGGAAATCCCACAAGGGGCGTTCGCCGCGCGAAGGCTTATAGACCGCTAAGAGAGAATGATTTTCGTGGGAAACTTCGGTTAAAAACGTAAAGTTCGATCCCCAGGTGAATTGACCGATTAATTTCACCCTTCCTCCCCGGAGCAGCGGAAGGGCCTCCTGCTCGGGGGTGGGGGGTGTTTTGGGATCTGGAAGTATTATGTGGAGATCAGTGCTTGTGCCCATTCTTTTTCGGACACAAATGACCGGCTGGGTCCATGGGTTCGCCGCATTGCGGGCAGATCTGCCGGCCGCGGTTGGTCATCTCGTCGCTCCAGCGGGCTAACGCCAGTATCTGTGAGCGTGAAGCCCAAAAACGAGCTTCAGAAACATCTTCTTCGGTTTGACCCTCCATGATGACCTGGCGCAGGACCAGGCACACTTGATCACGCTCGAGGTCAAATGCCAAACCGGCTTCACCAACCCGAAAGAGCGGATCAACCGGTGGTAGCACGTGCATTACGCTCTCAACATAATCAGCCGAAGCCGGGGGTAGATCCGGGTGCTGATGAATGATCTGCTCCAACATCTCTTCAATGCCTAAGGAGAGTGTTTGGACTTGGATCTTTTCAATAAGCAATGTAATTACCTGGGGGCCTTTTACGGCTTGGACATAAAAAACCCGTTCTCCGGGTTTACCAATTGCATCAATCGTTATATGGTCGATCGGGTCTAATTCAAAGATCTCTCGCGCCATAGAATTTACTCCTCTTAGGGTTTAGTATACCAAATGAGAGAAACTGCTGTGCGAAAGGTATAGGGTGTACGGAAATTAATCGTCAAACACCGGGCAGTGTTCAACCTGGGTATCGGTTGATTGGATAAGCGCCGGCAAAACCCGATCAAGTGCCTCAATCGGACCGGTTGTCGTATATCGGACTTCACCTATTTGATCGGCAGAGGCGAGGGCATTTACTTCAGATAATTTTCTGATTGTTTGTCGGGCAACTGCGGGAGCTGGGTCGATCACACGTACATTTTCACCAACGATTTCGCGTATCAATGGGATCACAAACGGATAATGGGTACAACCCAACACGACCGTATCGATGCCTTTCTCCAACATGGGGAGCAGCGAATTTTCCAATATCTGTCTGGTGACCCGGCCATCAAGATCTCCGGCTTCAATTTGCTTTACCAACCCTGGGCACGTATCGGTAAGCAAGGTAACATCCTGGGCAAAACGTTCCACCACCGAAGCATACAGTTCCCCTTGGAAAGTGGCCGGTGTGGCCAATACGCCGACTACCCGGGTATGGGTTTGTTCAACCGCCGGTTTTACAGCTGGTTCCATCCCCACAAAGGGGATATCCGGATAGCGTTCTCTCAGCCAGTGTAAGGAAGCGGCAGATGCGGCATTGCAGGCCACCAGGATCAATTGAGCGCCTTGATCCAGCAGCCAGCGGGTGATCGCATCGGAAAAACTGCGCACTTCATCCAGGGGGCGCGGCCC
>DATMYN010000012.1:0-2139 GCA_035560875.1 Longilinea sp.
GTATACACAATGAAGATTGTTTTATACTTAGGGGTGTTTACGCCCAAAACAAGTAAATGCATAATCGCTTTTACAAAACCATTCGCCAAGGTGAATACTATGACCAACCTGGAAACCCTTTTAAAAGAAATGACCCTCGAAGAAAAGGCTGCCCTTTGCACCGGTGCCGGCCCGTGGACAACGAAACCCATCGAGCGTTTAGGTATTCCGGGGATGATCATGTCAGATGGCCCGCATGGGGTACGGCGGATCCCCAATGAATACACATGGGAAGGCGACGCCCTACCTGCTACGTGTTTCCCCACTGCAGCCTGCCTGGCATCCACCTGGGATGCGGACCTAATGTACACATTGGGTCAGGCGTTAGCCAAAGAAGCCATTGCCCTCAAGGTGGATGTCCTTTTAGGTCCGGGGATTAATATGAAACGTTCTCCGTTGGGTGGCCGCAACTTTGAGTATTTTTCCGAGGACCCGTTCCTGGCCGGAAAGATGGCCTCCCACCTGGTAAATGGAATCCAAAGCCTGGGTGTGGGAACTTCGTTAAAACATTTTGCAGCTAACAACCAAGAATACCGCCGCTTTTCCATCAATGCCAAGATCGATGAACGCACACTCCATGAGATCTATTTGGCCGCCTTTGAAACCGTTGTGAAAAATTCAAAACCTTGGACGGTTATGTGCGCCTATAACAAATTGAATGGCTATTATGGCTCGGAAAATTATCACCTCTTGGTTGAGATCCTGAAGAAGAAATGGGGGTTTGAGGGTATGGTCATTTCTGATTGGGGAGCCGTTCATGACCGGGTAGCCGCTCTGGCGGGTGGTCTTGATCTGGAGATGCCCGGTCCCAATGACCGCCGCGTTAAAGCGGTTATTGAAGCCGTTCAGAACGGCACATTGGATGAAGGAACCTTGGATGAATCTGTGAGACGCATCCTTGCGACCGTATTCAAAGCTGCCCAAACCCCTAAAGGGGGAACATTTGATCAAACTGCCCACCATGAATTAGCCCGCCAGATCGCCTCGGAGGGGATGATATTACTGAAGAATATCGGCATCTTACCATTGAACAAACCCAAACAATTGGCTGTTATCGGTGCGGCGGCAAAGCAAGCCCATTTCCAAGGCGGGGGCAGTTCACACATCAATCCCACCATCGTCAGTGAGCCGTTGGCAGCCATTAAGCATTTCGCAGATGGCGCTGTGATCACGTATTGTGAAGGGTACACCGAAAAAGAAAACTACGATCAAGTTTTGATCGATGAAGCGGTCAACCAGGCACGCTCAGCAGAGGTAGCCCTCATATACATTGCTTTGCCATTGGAAAAAGACAGCGAAGGCATTGACCGCAGTGATTTGGACCTGACCGTCCAACAAATCGCGTTGATCCAGGCGGTTTGTGCTGTTCAGCCAAATACGGTCGTGATCTTAAACAATGGTGCTCCGATCGTTATGGGAGAGTGGATCAATGCACCGGCCGCGATTCTGGAAGCCTGGACGATGGGTCAAGCCGGTGGAGATGCTATTGCAGAGATCCTGTTCGGAAAAGTAAATCCTTCCGGCAAGTTGGCGGAAACTTTCCCGCGCAAATTATCCGATACCCCTGCTTTTGTTAATTGGCCCGGCAGCCACCGCGAGGTAAATTATGGCGAAGGTATTTTCATTGGATACCGGTATTACGATACAAAAGACATTCCCGTTCAGTTCCCCTTCGGCTATGGGCTAAGTTACACATCCTTTGCCTATAACAATGCCCGTCTCTCTGCCACATCGATCAAAGACACTGAAAAGGTTGCTGTATTAATTGACGTGACTAACACGGGTAAAATGGCTGGGAAAGAGATCGTTCAAGTGTATGTACATGATAAAAAATCGGTTTTGATCCGACCCCAAAAAGAGCTGAAGGGGTTTGCGAAAGTCGCACTTGAACCCGGTGAAACAAAATCGGTCAGCATACCTTTAGATTTTTCATCTTTTGCCTATTACCATCCCGATCATGACCGGTGGATCACCGAAAGTGGAGAATTTGAGATATTAGTAGGCACATCTTCACGGAATATCCACGCCAGATTAGGACTAACGCTGGAATCAACTCTTCAGTTGCCCAGTACTCTCGATATCAGCTCAACCATATTTGAT
>DATMYN010000013.1:0-6010 GCA_035560875.1 Longilinea sp.
ATTTGTTATTCTTTGATCCCCAATTGGATCCGGCCGGCATTGACCCGCACCGGAAAACTCGAGGTGGGCTGCACAGCCGGTAACGCCGTCGCTTTCCCACTGCGCACATCAAACCGGGCGCCATGCCGCGGACAGACAATCTCGAATCCTTCAAGAACCCCATCCCCTAAAGCCCCGTCATCATGGGTGCATACATCCCCAATCGCAAAGAGCTCACCCGCAATATTGAAGATCACCACCGGTTCCCCCTTGACCTCTAAGAAAATGCGTTCCCCATTCGGCAGGTCCTCTGCATTAGCGATATCAACAAAAAGGAACTCTTCACCCATACTTCACTCCTCTTCTACCAAACTGTCGCTGGCTTCACCCAGGCCATATACCCCGGCTTTTAACACCTTGAGGGAAAGTAACGCACACTTCAAGCGTACCGGTCCCAACTCTGGTAAACCTAAAAGCTCCAAAACAGCTTCTTTGGTGAGCTTCTTTACCTCTTCCACATTTTTTCCGATGATCGACTCGATCAATAGATCGGCAGAGGCTTGTGAGATGGCGCAGCCGTGCCCGTCAAAGCTGGCTTCGGTTACGATTCCCTTATCATCCACCCGCACATCGATCCGGATCTGGTCGCCGCATAACGGATTCTCATCTTCAAAAGAGAAATCGTGCGGATCGAGGGTCCCCTTATACAAAGGGGTCTTGTTGCGTTCAATGATCAACTCGCGATACAGGTCATCCATTCTTTAGACCCCAAAAACCTTTTGAACTTTATGCAAACCGGTTACCAGCTTATCCACTTCGGCTTCGGTATTATACAGGTAAAAACTGGCTCGGGTTGTGGCCGGTAAACCGTATTTGTCATGCAGCGGCATGGCACAATGGTGCCCGGCGCGCACTGCAATCCCATCACCGTCCAGTATCTGGGCTACATCATGGGGGTGCACACCCTCCAGGGTAAAAGCTGCTACCCCGCCTTTGAACTTGGCTTCAGGTCCTAGCACCTTCACGCCTTTTACCTGTCCCAATTGTTCAAGGGCATACCGGATGATCTGCTGCTCATGCGCCGCGATCGCATCCATCCCGATCGTGTTAAGATAATCCACCGCAGCCCCCAACCCGATCACTTCTGCAACCGCCGGGGTGCCGGCTTCGAATTTATGCGGCAGGTCGTTGGGTGTAAAGCTGCGCAGGTAAACTTTTTTGATCATGTCTCCACCGCCCATGAAAGGCGGCATGGCTTCTAGCAGACTCTCTTTACCGTACAGCACCCCAATCCCGGTGGGGCCGCACATCTTGTGGGCTGAGAATGCCAAAAAATCAACATCTAAAGCCTGCACATCAACGGGAAAATGCGGTACCGATTGAGCCCCATCGATCAACGTAATCGCCCCGGCTTGATGCGCCAGGTTGACGATCTCCTGCGCCGGTGTGATCGTCCCAAGCACGTTGGACATGTGCGTAAACGCCACCAGCTTGGGAGATTGCTCAAGCAGGTGTCTATAAACTTCCAAATCTAGCAGTCCATTATCCGCCACGGGGATGAACTCCAACCGGATCCCCTTTTCAGCTGCGACCATCTGCCAGGGCACCAGGTTGCTGTGATGTTCCATCTCGGTCAGGATCACCAGATCACCGTTCTTAAGGTTTACCCTGGCCCAGGAATATGCCAATAAATTGATCGATTCCGTGGCATTGCGGGTGAAGATGATCTGGCGCGCCTTTTTGGAGTTGATGAATCGGGCGGTCTTTGTCCGCGCCTCTTCATACATCGCCGTAGCTTCTTCAGCCAGGGTGTGTACACCCCGGTGGATGTTGGCATTGGATTTTCGGTAGAACTGGTCCATTGCCTCGATCACCTGGACCGGCTTTTGAGCGGTCGCCGTCGAATCTAAATAGACCAGGGGAATCCCTGGTCTAATTTCGCGTTTCATTATGGGAAAATCACTTCGAATTTTTTCTGTATCCATTCGCAGCTCTAATAATCGATGTATTTTTCGCCTTTGCTGGCTTTGTTTTGCGGTAAACGCACGTGAGGTGAAGTCAAAGGATACCAAAGGATATGATCGGGGACCATCCAGCCGTCGGTAAGGAAAACATTGGAACGGAATTGGATCGCTACCATTTTCGAATCGACCTGTACGGCAATCCCTTTTACCCAGCCGCGCACCCGCGCTCCGGATTTTTCATGATCACAAAAAACCTCAACAGTATCACCCACATCATATGTGAATTCTGGTTCAGGCTCTCTCATAAACGATACAGTAGACATGCATTTACCTCCACAGGGTTCACACCCGGTTCTAACTAAACAATTATTGTAGCATAGCTTGCTAAAAAGCCCTAACCAGAATATTGACCCATTTTTTCGTGAATCGAAGCCTGGAAACGGTTGCGTACACCCTCAAAGGGAATGCGCTGCATGATCGGGTCAAAGAAACCCTCAACGATCAAGCGTTGTGCCTCCCTTTCGGGGATGCCGCGCGAACGCAGGTAAAATACCTGATCGGCATCGATCTTACCAACGGTAGCCCCGTGGGTGCAGCGCACGTCATCGGCCAGGATCTCTAATCCTGGTAAAGAATCGGCGCGGGCATTCCGGCTGAGCACCAGGTTTCGGTTTGCCTGGTAACCATCCGTTTTTGCCGCACCCGGGGCAACATAGATCATGCCCTGCCAGACGGAACGGCTGCTGCCTAACAATGCTCCCTTGAACAACAGATCACTGGTTGTGTTCGGCGCTAAATGGTCCTGCTGGGTATCATGGTCCAGATGCTGGTCATTATCGGTGAAATAAAAACCAGACATCCTGCCCGTTGCGCCGCGTCCGGTTAATTCAACACTGGAAAAGTTCTTGGTCAAATGGCTTCCAATCGCCCCAAAGATCCAATCAAGTGTGGCATCCTTGGCTACGTGGGCACGTTCATGTGAGAAGTTCCACACATGCTGACCCCACGATTGCAATTCCACAAAATTTAATTTAGCTCCGGTATTGACCATGATCTCAACCAAACCGGCATGCAAAGAAGGCTCTTTTTCGGTGGGAGAGGCCGATTCATGCACCAGGGTGACCGAAGCACCCTCATCGACTAACACAAGCAAATGGGAGAAATAAGCCGTCTGGCCGCCCGGACCCCACAGAATGCTGTGCAAAGGTTGGCGGATCTCAAGCCCGCGCGGCACATATAACAGGATGCCGTTCTGGGCTAAAGCGCCTGCCATGGCCGCGAATTTCCCTTCTTCTGCTTTCACCACCTGGCCGATGATCCGTTCCAGGATCTCCGGATAACGCATTTCAGCGGTATGCAGGTCGGTAAAGATAACACCTTGGCGCACCAATTCCGGGTCAACACTCACCCGCACACCGTTTGGTGTTAAGACAATCTGCCCGCCGTGTTTCTCATCGGCGATCGGGTCCAACAGGTTCTCAGGGATCGGCGCATACTTGCTGGTCTTTTCAGGGATATGGAAGGACTCCCCCGGGATGGCAAGCAGGTCGGTACGCCGCCAGGCTTCTTCGCGCGTGGTCGGAATGGATTGGTTTTGGTAGGCTTCCCAGGCAGCCAGCCGGTACTTTTGCATCTCGGTGGGGATTTCCTCAACGGGTACCTGGGCTTGGGTGAACCCAAACTCCTGCTGGCGCTCAGCAGCAGTTTGGCGGGTATGGCGGATTACAACGGGTGATTCACTCATAACTATTCATCTCTGTTGGCTAACCAACGGAACCGGCCATCTGTAATTGGATCAAGCGGTTCATTTCCACGGCGTATTCCATGGGGAGTTCTTTGACTAACGGCTCGATGAAACCGGAAACAACCATAGTGGTAGCTTCTTCTTCACTCAAACCCCGGCTCATCAGGTAAAAGAGTTGTTCCTCCCCTACTTTGGAAACCGAGGCTTCGTGACCGATGGTCACATCTTCTTCATCGATCTCAATATAGGGGTAAGTATCCGAACGGGACTGCGGGTCTAGCAGCAAGGCATCGCAGACAGTGTTGGATTTCACATCCTCGGCGCCTTTGTAAACCTTTAGCAAGCCGCGGTAGCTGGTGCGTCCGCCTGCTTTGCTGATCGACTTTGAGGTGATCTTGCTGCTGGTATGCGGGGCAAAATGGATCATTTTACCGCCGGTATCCTGGTACTGACCTTTTCCGGCAAATGCCATGGAGAGGATCTCGCCGTGTGCACCGGGTCCCATCAGGTAACAGGAGGGGTATTTCATGGTGATCTTGGAACCCAGGTTGGAATCAACCCATTCCATCGTTCCTCCCTCTTCGACCATCGCCCGTTGGGTCACCAGGTTGTAGACATTGGTTGACCAATTCTGGATGGTGCTATAACGCACGCGTGCTCCTTTTTTCACAACGATCTCGATCACACCGCTGTGTAAAGAGTCGGTAGTGTACTGCGGAGCGGTGCAGCCTTCGACATAATGGACCTGTGATCCTTCATCGGCAATGATGATCGACCGCTCGAACTGGCCGATGTTGGCTACGTTTAGGCGGAAATACGCCTGCAGGGGCAGCTCAACTTTGACACCTTTCGGTACATACACAAACGATCCGCCCGACCAAACCGCCGAGTTGAGGGCCGCGAATTTATTATCTTCGATCGGGATTACTTTTCCGAAATATTCCCGGAACAGATCCGGGTATTGGCGCAGTCCCTCTTCGATGCTCAAGAAGATCACACCCAATTTTTGCAGGTGGTCTTGAATGCTGTGATAGACCATTTCCGATTCGTACTGAGCCCCTACCCCGGCCAGGAATTTCTGCTCCGCTTCGGGGATGCCCAACTTGTCAAAAGTATTCTTGATCGTATCCGGAACATCATCCCACGTTTTGCCTTCTTTATCGGTGGGTTTGACGTAGTAAAAGATATTCTCAAGATCCAAGCCCGAAAGGTCCGCCCCCCAGGTAGGCATGGGACGTTTTTGGTAATGTTCCAACGCCTTCAAGCGGTATTGGCGCATCCAATCCGGCTCCCCCTTCATGGAGGAGATCATCTCAACCACATCGCGGCTCAAGCCTCGCTGCGATTTGTAAACGAAATTCTCCGGGTCGTGAAACCCGTACTTGTATTCTTCTGATTTATCTAAAAACTGCGCATTAACTGCGTCAGACATAGTTGCCTCCGCACTGGGGCGTTATTAAGCGAGGGTGCCGTTTTCCATTTTTTCACGCACCCATTCGTAACCGTGTTCTTCCAGGTGCAGTGCCAGGTCGGCAGCGCCGGATTCGACGATCCTGCCGTCCATCATCACATGCACAACATCCGGGTTGATGTAATTAAGAATGCGTTGGTAATGGGTGATCACCAGCACCCCCAGGTCGGGACCGCGCAGGGCATTCACACCCTCCGAAACAATGCGCAAGGCATCGATGTCCAGCCCTGAGTCCGTCTCATCCAAGATGGCAATCTGTGGTTTGAGGATAGCCATTTGCAGGATCTCGGCACGCTTCTTTTCACCGCCGGAAAAGCCCTCATTCAGGTATCGTCCGGCAAAGCTGGGATCCATTTTCAAGAAATCCATCCGTTCTTTTAGCAAACGGCGGAATTCCACGATCGGAATGCCCTTATCTTCATGGGTTTCTGCCCGCCGGCGGGAATTGACCGCTGTGCGCAAGAAATTCGCCACGGTCACGCCGGGGATCGAAACCGGGTATTGGAACGCCAGGAAAAGTCCCAAGCGTGAACGCTCATCCGGAGCCAGGTCAAGGATATTTACCCCATTAAAGCAAACTTCACCGCTGGTGACGGTGTAAGAGGGATGCCCCATGAGCGTGTAGGCCAGGGTGGATTTTCCCGTGCCGTTCGGCCCCATAATGGCATGTACTTCACCTTGAGGGATGGTGAGGTTGAGTCCCTTGAGGATCTCTTTACCCTCGATACTGACATGCAGGTCTTTGATCGCTAACTCTGACATATGTTGGGTACTCCAAGAATAATATCGACCTAATTCGACATTCGTTATCGGTTTAGTCGATTAATTTCCACTTTCACGGCATTATAGCAC
>DATMYN010000014.1:0-3957 GCA_035560875.1 Longilinea sp.
AAGGTGATCTTGGTCAGGCTATTACAATTTCACCTTTTCTTCCGTCAAGGCTTTTGCTTCCAACATAGCAGCAGCCCGATTGGTAATGGGGAATTTATTATGTAATGGGCTGATGCGGGCGCCGAGGTCGGTGGCAGCCCAGAACAGCCAGGCCAGGGGGCGGACGATCCCGGAGATTTCCATGGCTTTCTTTAACTCAGCCAGGGTATCCGTATCCCATCCGCCAAATAAGCCGTAAAGGAACATAAAGACCGGATAGGAGGGAAGGACGGCAATGAAGAAGATGATCACACTGGTTATTTGATCTCCTTGCCAGATAAAGCCGGTAACCCAGCGCAGCAACAGAAAATGGGCTGTCCCGGCTAATAACGGGGCGGCGATTGACTGCCAGAAATAGAAGCGCTGCGGGAAGCAGACTTTATTATTGACAAAATAACCTACGAAGTCTTTGGTCAACAAGGCGACAAAATAAGCGATGATCAAACCGGTGATCTGGAATTGAGCCAGTAAAGCCAGAGCCAATGTCACCCGCAGTATCTGTTCAGCAAATACAAGTATGGATTTTAGATAGGGCTTATTAGAACCTAACTGAACATTATCACCGACCCATGAGGGATATTGGATGGCTCCCCAAATTGCCAGAGGGATCACATACTGGGCACCGCGGGCGAAATCGGGACCGGATGCTCCGAGGATGAAGCGGTCTGCCACTGCCAGCAAAACAGCACCTAAAAAGGCTGATATGGCACCGCCATACTTATACATCATGACTTCGTAGTACTGAGCCAGTATTTTCTTACCGCACGAAATCGCTTCGGAAATGGATGCCATGGCGCCATCAAAGAGGGTGGCGATGACGTTGTAAGCATAAATGAAGTTTTGGGCTAACCCCCAGTTCCCCCAGATCTCAGCGTAATTGATCAAGCGTGCCTGGGTAATGGCGATCTCTGCCGCCTGACCGGCTGCCCAAGCGATAGATCCCAGCATACCAAATACACCAAATTTGAAACCGGTCTTAACGGTATCCCAGTCGAAGTGAGCCATGAAGAGGATCTTGGCGTTATAACCGATGCGTTTATATAACCATAACCCCAGCAAAAAGGAGGTCAGTTCAGCTGCGTAGGCAGCAATGCCCAAACCTAGCAGACCACCCATGGCGCCGCCAAAGATCGGGTGGGCTTGCCCCCAGGCAAACATAATGGTAACAAAGATCGGTTGAACGACCATCGGGATGACGGTCAGGAAGATATCCAGCATACGCGAGTAATCCATGCGCTGCAAGCCGGTAAAGGAGTGACGCATGACCTGGTAAAAGCCTGGGATTTGGATCAAAGCATGGATGACGATACTCCAGGCATACAGGGCGTACGGGGAATGGGGGGCGATCGTGCTGGCGATGGCGACGATCAAGGTGACTTGAACCGCACCGGAAAGCGCCTGCCACCAAATGAACATCTGACCGTACTTGATACCGCGTTTCGGATCATTTACCCGATATTGGGACAAGAATTTGATATAGGCTTCACTTGTACCCATATCGAACAACTGCCAGGCGACAGCGAAGAACTGGGTAACGCGCCCCCAAATGCCCAAAGCTTGAGCAGAAGGAAGGATATAGACTGGCAGGATCAGGTTTTGATAGATGATGAGCGGGATGAACAGCACCAAACCAAGCATTAAGGCCACCAGGAATCCGGAGAGCGGACGGTGGAAACCGACCTCCTCCCATTCGGTACTGGCTTCCCGTTTTTCAAATAATGCCCGGTCGGCGACGATCTTATCCAGGGCTTCGGGATGATTTTTACTGTAACGGCGGACAAAATAAAAAGCCACACCCGCCGTGATGAGGATCAGACCCATTATTCCGATTAAAATGGTCCCTTCCAGAGTATGGGGAACTGGTGAACCCGGATAATCGGCAAACGATGACGGTACTTGACCAGCCGACCGAAGTACCAGATGGTAGATCAGGTAATTGTAATAAGCCCATTCCTGGATCTGAGGATTGTAGTCATCGGTCAAATAGGCGTTAAAAACGTACACACCGGGTTGGTTGCCGGCCCACAAGATCCAGCCCCCATCTTCATAGGTAGTTACCAATGGTTGAACAGAGGAGAGGAGGGTGAGTGTATCAGTGCGTTCACGCACCTGTGGAGCACCATTCCAAATGATCTCTTGTGTGACGGCATCATCGATTTCGATACTTACCAGGCTGACCGCATCGATACGTTCGGTCAATGAGACCGGAATGCCGGTAGCGGTTTCTACATCCCCGGCAGCCATATCCGGACCGAGGATGAGGACAAGGCCTGCGCCGCGCTCCCTTTGAGCAGCAACTTCGACGGCATCCGGGATGACCCCATTCAAGACGAGGACATCTGCCTGAGCCGGGTCCTCAACGATCTCGAATTGGGCAACCTCAAGAGCTGTTAATACACTGCTTTCCGGTCCGGCGTAATAAACCTGCAGCGTGTCGGCGGCATTGACGGGGGTAGTGATTGTGAAGAGTAAGGCAAGAATCGTGAAGATGAAAATAAATTTTCGCATGTTGATTCCTTTTTTCCGTAAGTATCTGGCAGGCTAAAACTCATACCCATTATTATGAATAACTTGGGAGTACCATTTTCCACTGTCCTTTACGATCCGCGCTTGGGTGTTAAAATCAACATAAACCAAGCCAAACCGCTTTGCATAGCCGAGTGCCCATTCATAGTTGTCCATGAATGACCAGTGGAAGTAACCTTTGATGGGGATCCCGGCTTGAATAGCCCGGTTGACCTGGTAAATGTGGTTTTGAAGATAGCGGATACGTCTTTCATCACGCACGCGGCCGTCGAAATCAACCCCATCCGGAACGGGGACACCATTTTCGGTAACCAGAAAATCGCACGTGGGATGGTAATCATTCCAGATGCGGGTTAAGAGATCGTACATACCTTCGGGGTAGATCTCCCACATACCGGAATATTCACTTTCCGGCGGATTTACCGCAGAAGCAGCCACAACCGGGAATTTCGGGTCATTCTTGACCACCATACGGCTGTAGTAATTAGCGCCGAGATAATCACAGGTATTGATCTTTTCCAGATCCCCCGGTTTGATCAACGAGGCGGAAAGCATTTTCCCAATAGCAAATTCCTGCATCGGGCTGGTGCCTTTGAGGATCGGGTCCAATACTGCCCGATTGAGGATGGTGTCCATCCGTTTGGCGGCATCCTGGTCTTTTTTCGATCCTGTCGCCGGATAGACCGGGCTGAGGTTAAGCACGATCCCGACTTTGATCGGTTTCCTGGCCGCAGAGCGCAGCGCTTCGGCAGCCAATCCGTGGGAAAGTAAAACATGGTGGAGGGCTTTGAATGCAGCTACAGGGTCATGCATCCCTGGGGCGAGACTGCCCTCAAAATAGCCGGCGATGGCGGTTACCCAGGGTTCATTGTGGGTGATGAAGGTGGAAGCCCGATCGGATAGAAGGTCGGAAACGATGCGGGCGTAATCTGCGAAGGCATATGCCGTCTGGCGTTCGGGCCAGCCGCCCTTATCTTGCAAGGGTTGAGGCAGATCATAATGGAAAAGGCAGGGATACGGCTCGATCCCGTTCTTGAGCATCTCATCGACCAGGCGGTCGTAGAAATCCAATCCTTTTTGGTTTACCGTACCTGTCCCCGTGGGCAGGATGCGCGTCCAGGCGATGGAGAAACGGTAATTTCGGATCCCAAGTTTGGCCATTAAGGCTAGGTCTTCTTTATAGCGATGGTAGTGGTCGATGGATACATCACCCGTATCGCCGTTGGCGATCTTGCCGGGGATGTGGTTGAAAGTATCCCAAATGGATGGGCCTTTCCCGTCTTCATTCCATGCCCCTTCGATTTGGTGAGCGGATGCGGCTACACCCCATTGAAAATCCTTCGGAAATATCACCTTATGTTCCATAGTTGATTTTATCCCTTGGTATGATGA
>DATMYN010000015.1:0-2460 GCA_035560875.1 Longilinea sp.
GTTAAGACCAAATGATACCAATGGAAAATTGATCGTAGTTGAAGGCGTTGACGGCAGCGGTAAGTCAACCCAAATAGATCTGTTGACAAAATGGCTGCGCACGCAAGGCCGGGTTGTCTATTTTAGTGAATGGAATTCTTCCGATTTGGTGAAAAGCACGACCAAATTAGGTAAACAAGAGAAAATGTTCACCCCCACAACCTTCAGCCTGCTTCAAGCTACGGATTTTGCAAACCGATGGGAAAACCGCATATTACCCATGTTAAAAGCCGGGGCAATCGTTATGGCTGACCGCTATGCTTATACTGCCTTTGCCCGGGATGTTGCCCGGGGTGTGGATCCGGACTGGGTTCGCAATTTGTACTCCTTTGCTGTTAAACCCGACCTGGCTTTATATTTTCGGGTGAATTTGGATGTAGCCCTCGACCGGATCCTTTCATCCCGCGCCCAAATAAAATATTATGAAGCCGGGATGGATCTGGGCTTATCCGATAACAAGACAACATCCTTCAGGCTTTTCCAACAGCGTGTAATCAATCAATATGAATCGATGATCGATGAATTTGGCCTGGTTGTGATAAATGGTACCGCCTCAGTGGAGAAACAGCAAAAACAAGTCCGCCAGGTTGTAAAAAAGGTATTGGTCGGTTGGGATGGTCTTACCACCCCGCTCGCCAAACCCACTACCCGCCGCCAGGCATCGGCCGCACCTGCCGCCCCCCAGGAGAATTCAGGAGGTGCTGCATGACCCAGGTCAAATTTTACGGAACTGGTTTCCCATACCGCACCATCAAGGATATGCCCGGGAAATTGATCGTATTGGAAGGCACTGATGGGGTTGGTCGTTCCACACAAATCCAGCTGTTACGGCACTGGCTGGAAGATGAAGGCTATGCCGTATCGGATACCGGCTTGCGCCGTTCACCGTTGACCCAACCCGGTTTGGAAGCCGCTAAAAATGGGCATACCTTCAGCCCGCTTACCATGAGTTTGTTCTATGCCACCGATTTCGCTGATCGGCTTGAAAACCAGATCATTCCCGCGTTAAAAGCCGGTTTTCTGGTTCTTTCAGACCGGTATTTCTTCTCGATTATGGCGCGGGATAGTGTGCGTGGTGCCCAATCGGAATGGACCCGCCAGGTTTATGGATTTGCCCTGCAGCCTGATGTGGTGTATTACCTGCGTACCGACGTACCGACATTGGTCCAACGTATGGTGCATGACCGCGGTTTTGACTACTGGGAATCGGGCATGGATATCCACTGCGCCGATAACCTGTATGACAGTTTTTGCATCTACCAGGCGCAACTGATCAAACAATTCGATCAAATGGCTACAGAGTATAACTTTACGACGATTGATGCCACGCTTCCGCAGCAAACGGTATTTTTAGAGCTGCGCAAACATATCCGCGAGCTTTTACATAAAAAGGATATACCCCCGGTAGATGGTGGATAAACATACATGGGGATCGAAGACAACCTTGATCAGTCTCCTCTTTCATCAGAGCATCCGGTCGAATCGACCCCATTGGATGCGGTTTTTGCTTTTGGCGCAACAGCCATTCTGAAGCATACCCAATCTATGGCTGCGGAGATTGAAGGAGTAAGGCTTGGACAAGACCCGGAAGCGATTCATCGCATGCGCGTTGCTTCACGCCGCTTGCGCACCACCTTGCAGCTCTTCCCAGAATGTCTGCCAGCCCACCGCAGCGATGATTGGTATAAAGCCATCCGCAAAGCTGCCTCCGTTTTAGGTCACAGCCGCGATCTGGATGTGCAGGTCATCGCACTTGAAGAACTTATCAAGACCATTACCGATAGATCGGTCCGCCCTGGTGTTATCCGGATCGCCTTACGGACTCGCCAGCACCGATTAAGAACACAGGCCGATATTCACAAATGTCTAAACGCTCTTAAAAAGAGTCACGCTCTGGAATCGATCGAAAAAAAGATCAACTCAGTGATAGGCCAAGAAACCCTTGAGGTAACTCGCGACCCGGCATTATTCCTCATGGCTTCCCAATCGTGTGCGGGCTTATTGGCTGAATTCCTGATGTATAAGGAATACATCCACCGCCCGGAATGCATTACTGAGCTTCATCAGATGCGCATCACGGCCAAACATCTGCGTTATACCTTGGAGACATTCTCCGAACTGTATGCAGAACGTATCAGTCCTTATTTACAGGCCATTCGTACCGCCCAAACCCTTCTGGGTGATATTCACGATTGTGATGTATGGTCTCTGTTATTACCAAAGTTGATCGAAAAAGAGACCGAACAAACCCTGGCTTATTACGGAACCAGCCAACCCATACGCAGGTTACGCCCCGGATTTGATTGGTTCCTCGAAAATCGCAATTCATTCAGAGCTGAAACATATGCTTCGTTCGTAAAAAAATGGGATGCCTGGGAAGCCAAGGGATTTTGGCCGGCATTGTTAGGCGTCCTAACCCAG
>DATMYN010000016.1:0-3193 GCA_035560875.1 Longilinea sp.
GATCAGCTTCAAACGATTTGCGGGGAATGTAAATCACCTTTAGTCGCTCGATATGACCTGAAAAAAATCCAAAAAAAATATTCGCCTTCACAGTTGTGTGAAGGGCGTGGTTTATGGCGTTGGGCCCCGCTGTTGCCGGTACGGGATGCTGCTTACCGTTTTACCTTGGGTGAGGGAGATACACCTCTCTTAAAAGTTGAGAGCATAGGTCGTGAACTTGGTTTTCAACATATTTACGTAAAAGACGAATCATCCAATCCCACCGGTTCCTTCAAAGCACGCGGTTTGGGTGTGGCTGTTTCCCGCGCGGTGGAATTAGGGGTGCATAACTTCGTGATCCCCACAGCTGGAAATGCCGGTGGGGCATTGGCTGCCTATGCTGCCCGGGCTCACTGCCGGGCGGATGTGTATATGCCGGCAGATGCACCCGCATCGAATAAACAAGAAGTACAAACGTTAGGCGCAAATTTACATCTTGTTAATGGCTTGATCAACGATGCGGCTCGGTTGGCTGCTGAGGATGGAAAAAAGAACGGCTATTTTGATGTTTCCACGTTCAAAGAACCGTACCGGCTTGAAGGTAAAAAGACCATGGGGCTGGAGCTGGCTGAAGAATTTAATTGGTCGCTTCCGGATGTGATCATTTACCCCACGGGAGGCGGGACCGGTTTGGTTGGGATGTGGAAGGCGTTTGAGGAATTGGAAGCCTTAGGTTGGATCGGTCCATCCCGGCCACGCATGGTAGTGGTTCAGGCGGATGGCTGTGCACCGGTCGTCAAAGCCTTTGAGGAAGGTAAAGAACGGGCTGAGCTTTGGTCGGATGCCCATACCGGCGCAGCCGGGTTACGAGTTCCGTTTCCCTTTGCCGATCGTTTGATCCTTAGGGCGGTGCGGCAAAGCCGTGGTACGGCATTATCCGTGAGTGACGATGAGATGCGTACAGCCCAAGTGGATCTGGCAGGAAAAGAAGGGATCTTTGCTGCTCCGGAAGGGGCAGCCACATTAGCGGCATTGTATAAACTTTTTTCAAATGGTTGGATCGACCCTAAAGAACGGGTTGTGTTATTTAATACTGGTAGCGGTTTAAAATATTTGGGTTGGGGGAATGCCGGTTAGGAGGTAGAAAATGGTTGTAGATCAGACCAAAGCATCCTTATCATTACTTTTTGATATCAGCCGTGAACTGACCAATACGCTGGATTTTCATAAAGTATTGGATCGGGTGATCCTATTAGCGGTTACCAATACCGGAGCAGAACGCGGCACGGTGATCGTGCTGGATCAGAACCAACAACCGGTGAATGCCGCCATCGTTTATGAAGGCAGTCCCCATCCTTATACGGTAGAGCAATTAAGGGATATTTTGGAGCATGGTTTAGCCGGATGGGTGTTGGATAAGCGCGAACCGGCGTTAATTTCGGATACCAGTCATGATGAGCGCTGGCTGCGGCGTCCGGCTGATATGACCGATCAATCTGAAGCCAAATCGGCTATTTGTGTCCCGTTGATGACCGGCGACCGGATCGTAGGTGTGCTGACCATGGTCCATCCGACCCCGGGGTTCTTCAACAGCGATAATTATGCCCTGGCACAGGCGATTGCAGATATGGCCGGCATTGCCATCCATAATGCCCAGCTTTTTGAGGACCTGCAGCTTGCCCACCAGCGCTACCGAGATCTGTTCGAAGATAGTATCGACCCGATCCTGTTGACTAATTTCGATGGGATCATTCTGGAGGCAAACCGTCAGGCCGTTCAGATGAGCGGTTTTGAAGATAAAATTTTAACCGGTCGCAGTGTGATAGATCTTCAATTGGCTACCCCGGAAATTCTAGAGAATTGCCATAAAGGACTGGCGGAAGGAAAAACAACCCGCTTCGAATCCCAACTGATCCGAGGAGCCGAAAAACCGATCCCTGTAGAAGTGTATGTGCGCGGTGTGATGATCGAAGATAACCCTTCCTTGCAGTGGATCATGCAGGATATCAGCCAGAAAAAAGAATTGGATTCGTTGCGCGAAGACCTGACTGCCATGATCTATCATGACCTGCGTTCGCCGTTATCCAATATCATCTCTAGTTTGGATATTCTTTCCTCGATGCTGCCGATGGAAACCTCGCCGACTTTGAATTCAGTTTTTCAGATCACCACCCGTTCGGCAGACCGGATGCAGCGTTTGATCAGTTCTTTGATCGATATAAACCGGCTTGAAACAGGCCAACCGATCACCACGAAGAAGACGGTGAATATCCTTGAGCTGGCTCAAGAGGCCATTGAGGCAGTTAAACCATCCATTGAAAGTAAACAGCAAACCTTCAAATGGAATTTCACCCAAGAAATGCCGATCTTATTTGTGGATGCGGATATGATCCGGCGGGTATTGATCAATTTATTGGAAAATGCGGTCAAGTTCACCCCCGTAAACAGCGTCGTGGAATTTGGCGGTAAAGAAGAAGAAGAGACGGTCCTGCTTTGGGTCGTTGATTCAGGTCCTGGGATCCCACTCCAGGCGCACCAAACTATTTTTGAAAAATTTACCCGGTTAAAAGCAGAAGGTGGTCCCAAGGGGATCGGTCTTGGATTGGCATTTTGCCGTCTGGCTGTAGAGGCGCATGGTGGTAAAATCTGGGTGGAGAGTGAAGTCGGCCAAGGTAGTAAGTTTATTGTCCGGTTACCTGTAACCAAACCAATCACCGGCCCACTTTCGAATACAGGATCTAATTCTTAAAGGAGCTTTGATGCAGGAGATTTCCCCGCATGTATTCATCGAAACTGCATATCCCGGCGTAACCTTAGGGGCTATTGCCTGGCAGCATGGTTTGTTATTGGTTGATTGTCCGTTTCGTCCTGAAGATGTAAGGTCCTGGCGTTCGGCTTTGTTAAACCTGGGTGGCGGAGTGGATAGATTGCTGGTCAGTCTGGATTCACACTACGATCGTACTTTGGGAGCCCGCTTGATGGATTGTACCGTGATCGGCCACGAACGCATGGTAGAAGCCTTGCGCAACCGCCCGATCAGTACAAAATCACAGGGTATCGAAACCGGTGCGGAATGGGAATTGACCGAGGGACTCGGCGGAATTCGTTGGGCTCCCCCGGAGTTGACCTTTACCGACCGCATGCAGGTCTATTGGAGCGACCAACCCTTGGTCTTGGAAAGCCATCCGGGTCCATCACCAACGGCTATTTGGGG
>DATMYN010000017.1:0-3395 GCA_035560875.1 Longilinea sp.
GGTTGGCACTCCCTGGCGCCCCGGGAGGATGTTCGCTAAAAAAGAACCGGAAAAGTCACCCGCATAACGCAGGTGGTCTTCAAAAAACAGGCGAAGAAATTTTCGCCTGTTTTTTTTTATCAGAGCTTGTTATAACCTTCAAGGAACTATATTCAATTATTCAGACCATGATCGAATGGATCATGGTCTGAATTTCGAATTACACATTTCAGTGCGCTAGTATTTGTTTTTCAATTGACCCCAAAAAACTCAAGAGGATCTTTTCTGAAAGAGCCACACACCAATCCCGAAATATACGATCGAGAGGATCGTTAGGGCGATAAATTCATACGTGATCCCGGATATGCCTACCCCCAAGGTAAAGATCTTATTCATAGCTGCCACAGCATGGGTGGCCGGGATGAAATCATAGGCACTAACGGATTGACCGGCGATTGTGAACAAGGTTGTGGCAGGGATGGGGAACATGGAACCACTGAAGAACATCATGATGGCTAAAGGGAAATTGGCGATCACGAAGGCTTGCGCTACACTGTGGGATAGGGCTGCGATGATCAACCCCACACCGATGATGGAAAGCATGGCCAGGCTTCCTATAAGGATGACCAACCAAATTGATCCTTGACTGTGGAACCCAAGCAATAAAGCCACGCCCAGGGTTATCAGCATGGCTGCAATGCCGGTAAGTAGATGGTAAAGTGAAATACCGCCCAGATATTCGATCGGACGCATGCGGGTAAGCTGCAAACGTCGCAGGCTGCCGTTCTCCTTTTCACGCGCCCCAAACATAGCCGTACTGAAGACCAGGATGATGATCGAAAAGACCAGTATTCCCGGCACATACATTTCAAACTCAGATCGGGCGGCCGAACCGCCTAATGGGATTTCCTCAAACCCCACCGGATTAGGTTGCCCGCTGATCTCCCGCATGGTCTCATCTAAGGCTGAACTGGCCATCACCGCCGCGATGGAGTAATAAGGGTTGGTCAGATCGCCGGTAAAGACCAGAGGGTCGGATGGGTTCCCGGGATCCAATAGGGCTTGGGTGAACCCGGCCGGGATGATAATGGCTAATACCGACCGGCGGTTTTGAAGCCTGGTTTCAATTTGAGCCGGGTCTTCCACATCATCAAGTATGAATATCGGTTGACCATCCGCATAGGAGAGATCTTGAATGGCTTCGATCACCGATTCCCCAGCCGAGACCCATTCCCCCGAAGCAGTCTGTGCCCCTGCATCTTGATTCTGGATAATGATATGGTAGGCCGTCGATCCGCCGGCGGTGATCATCCAATACAGCAAGATGACTCCGGGGGCGAAGATCAAGGATAGGCTCAAGGTTAACCAATCCCGCAGCCCTTCGCGCAATGTTTTCTTGAAGATAGACCATAGTTTCATTCGCGCAGTCTCCTTCCGGTGAGCTGCAAAAAGACATCTTCCAAAGTATTCTGGCGGATATGGATCTCTTTCGGATGGATGGAGCAGGTTTCCAACGCACCTAATAGATCGGGTAGTAGATCCGGAGCATGCAGCGCATGTACGGTAAGGCTGCCTTCTTGGATTTGGAACGAAAGATCGGGTAAGCGGGAGGTTATAACCGCTTTGATTTCACTCTCCTGGCTTTTGCCGCCATTGAGATTGATCTCGATTGTGTCACCCTGGCCGATACTGTCCTTGAGCTCTTTGGGTGTTCCGGTACGCAGCAGCTTGCCATGATCGATGATGGCTATTTGATTGGCCAGCCGTTCGGCTTCGTCCATATTGTGGGTGGTCAAGATAATCGTGCATTGATCGGTTAGTGTGCGGATATAGTCGCGTACCATTGCCCGGCTCTGGGGATCCAACCCCGATTCGGGTTCATCCAGGATGAGGATTTGCGGGCGGTGAACCATGGCCAGGGCTACATGCAGGCGGCGCTGCATACCGCCGGATAGGTTATGTGCCTGGCTGTTCCTCTTTTCTTCCAAGCCAAGGGCTTTCATTAGCTCAGTTGCCCTTTGTTTTCTTTCGGACGTTTTCATATCATACATGCTGGCCATAAAACATAATTGTTCGTAACAGGTCAATGAACTCCACACGGCGATCTCTTGCGAGGCATACCCAATCGAAGCCCGTAGGTTTCCATCCCAGTTTGTCACCGGTTTATGGTTAAAGATCACCTGGCCGCTGTCGGGAGGCAATTGCCCGCATAACATCCGGATGGTGGTGGTCTTACCTGCCCCATTGGGACCTAAAAAGCCGTAGATCTCACCGGCTTTAACGTGTAGGCTGAGCCCATCAACCGCGGTAAGATTTCCAAACCGTTTGGTTAGGGTGTCCGTTTCAAGGATGAATTCAGTGGGTGACATCGGAGGGTACCTGATCACCTTTCTGCAAGTGGCTGGCATTCACACCGGGGGCGTGGTAGCGCTGATAATAATGGGTTGGGGTTGCCGCGGTGAACAAGCGGCGGAAAGCTGGGATTTGGTTAAGCAGCCAAAGCACGGGATAAGCCGCGAAAATGACCGCTAATGTCATGCCATATTCAACGATAAGCAGGGGTAAAGCCTGGTTGAGGAAACTCAATCCCGGCAGAACCCGGGTCAGCCAGGTTAGCAGCAACGGAACAAGCGGTAGGGAGGTCAGCCAAATGATGGCGACCGCCCATAGGTAACTGGTTTCGATGGCTTTGGTTGGGCAGTAATTCATACACCGCATACAGCTTTCGCACCGGTAGCTCCAGTAAGGGGTTGGTTTTTTCTTCCCTACCATACGGATGGCATTGACCGGGCAGTCTCGGGCACACAAGCCGCAGCTATTGCAAGCTGGAGAGGCAAACCACAGCTTTCCCAGCAGGAACCGCCCAACCAATAAGTAACCGCAAGAGATTGGCACCAATAACAATCCAAAGATCAAAGGGATGAAGCCGTGCCAACTCCTCCCGCCATGTAGAATGGTATTGATGAAGCTCACTACTTTGGGTTGAGCCCGATCGATGATCGCTTGGGCATTAACCGGACCATACCCGGGGTGAATGGACGTCCAGTTGGATGGCATGTCGACCCCGCTGGCGCCGCATACTTTGTACCCTTTGAGCAACAAGATCAGCACCAGTAAATAAACGGCTGTGCCTTCCAAGCCGGGGAAATATACTGATCCGAATTTGGTACCGGCCCGGCAAGCCAAAACCAGCGCTGAGGTACCGCCGCCGTTTGGAAGACCAACCGCAAAGCGTAAAACCGCCCACGGGCTGGTAAATCCATGGGTGGGGGTGATCAACCCCAAGAGCGTATTTTGACCGGGAGTGAAATCCTTAGCCGGTTGGGCGGCTTCGATGGGGATAACCGCTCCCGGGATGCCCTGCTGGAGAGAAGCCGTCTGCAGCCAGGTTGCCACCCGGTAGGAATTCCCTGTAC
>DATMYN010000018.1:0-7475 GCA_035560875.1 Longilinea sp.
ACCTCAAGGATGATCCATGTCCCGCACACCTTCTCCTGTAAATCCAACTATTGTCCTTCCAAAAGGATTATCTATTCGGCGCAGCACGGGTGAAGATACTGAAAAGCTGGCCGAATTCAACGGCCGCATCCATGGCGAGAATAAAGAAGACACCATAATGGTCGATGCTTGGACGCGTGATCTCTTAAATGGAAAAAATCCCCGCCATACCCCTGACAGCTTCAGCATCATTGAAGAGACGTCCACCGGAAAGATCGTCTCAGCCACAAACCTGATCGGTCAAACCTGGTGCTACGAGGGTATTCCCATCCCCGTCGGCCGGCCGGAACTGGTCGGTACCGATCCCGAATACCGCAACCGAGGTTTGGTGCGCGCCCACTTTGAAGTTATCCATGCCGAAAGCCGGCGGCGCGGTCACATCCTGCAAGGCATCACCGGTATCCCGTACTACTACCGCCTGTTCGGTTACGAAATGACCGTTGAACTGCAAGGCTGGCGTGCCGGTTATAAGACCCACCTCCCCAAATTGGAGGAGGGTGCAGCCGAACCGGTGACTATTCGACCGGCCGTTGCCTCGGATATCCCCTTCATCATGGAGTGTGATGAGGAATTTCGGAAACAAAACCTGCTCTCCTGCCTGAGAGATGAACGCGATTGGTTGTATGTTATCAGCGGGATGAGCGAGAAAAATGTTTGCCGGCTTGAGATTTACATCATTTCTACGCCGGATGGTTCCCCGCTTGGTTTTTACGCCATGGTGCCTTACCTATGGGGTGGCAATACGCTGGCTGCCTGTACCTACATGGCCTTGAAAAAAGGAGCCTCATGGTACGAAGTCTCCCCCCCGGTGATGCGTGCCTTATGGGCTGCCGGTTTGAAAATTGCCGAAAGGGACCATCAGACATTGGAAGGGGTTGTATTCGGGTTTGGGTCAGATCATCCCCTCTACCAGGTTCTAAAGGACCGTCTGCCGCGCTCGCGTGAACCTTATGGCTGGTATATGCGCGTTCCCGACCTGCCCGGTTTTATCCGCCGCATTGCCCCTGCGTTGGAAAGCCGCCTGGAATCATCGGTTTGTGCCGGGTTCAGCGGAGATCTGCGTTTAAATTTCTACCGCTCTACCCTGCGCATAGCCTTTGAAAAAGGGAAGCTGACTGCCAGTGAAGCGTACCCCGCCAAGGATTGGCTCGATGGGGATGGCGGTTATCCCGGGCTTACTTTTTACCATCTGCTTTTTGGTTACCGCAGCCATGCAGAACTTCGCTATATATACCCGGACTGCTGGATCGATGATGGCAAACGGCCGTTGTTGGAAGCGCTCTTCCCCAAGAAGATATCTCACCTCTGGCCAATGAGTTGAAGTCTGATATGATTTGATAGTCTTTGATAGATTAGGGTATGCCGGATGTGCGACAATGCTGATTACGTTGTAGTACTGCGGCTGCCCTGTTAAAGAAAATGGAACTGTTAAGAATGAACAATAACAAGAACTCTCAAAAAACAGCCGTTAACCGTGACCTGCGCCGCCGCCGTATACAACAGATCATCATGATAGTAATCTCCCTGATATTGATCGTGTCATGGATCCTTACCCTGGTGATCACCATCTAAAACTGCACAGCCTGTCCATATCCATTAGGGCTGGCTGCGCCTAAAGAGGTAATTATGTTACGTCGCACCTGGTTCTTATGGCTGATGGCTTTGATCGTTGGTTGGGGGTTTGACCTTTTATTCTGGAATCATATCGGGGGGTTAGGGTACTTCCTGTGGACCGCCATCATACTCCTTTCTCTGTTCACCTATACATTATGCAAAGGTGTAAAGCCATCCTGGCGCAGCATCCTATTGGGTGTGTTGACCCTTGCGGCTGCCTTCATTGTCTTCTGGCGTTCTGAACCCGTTACCATATTGGCCGGGGTAGGGTTATCCCTTTTCTTGGGCGGCTTGTTGTTTACCACCTTTAATAATGGGTATTGGATCTTCTATCGTATTCGGGATTTCTTTATGACCTTCCTGCGCTGGTATTGGGCGGCTTTTTCTCGTCCGTTTGGGTTAAAGCAGGAACTCCCCCCGGTGGAAGGCGAAGCCCTGACCCCAAAACGCAAGATCGTCGGCTCATTGATCTTGGGGGTTATCCTGGCTTTGCCGGTGGTGTTGGTGCTGACCGCACTATTGGCATCCGCCGATATGATCTTTTCACAGCGTCTGCAGGAGTTTTTCACCCTATTCGATCTTGAACACCTGCCGGAATATCTTTTCCGCTTATTCTATGTTGTGTTTGTCACCTTCTTGATGGCCGGTTCGCTGCTGCATGCCGCCGCTCCCAAACATATCGAAGATCATCCGCTGAAACGCCAGGAAACGATCAAACCTTTCTTGGGTTCGATCGAAACAATGGTCATCCTGGTGAGCGTAACCATCCTCTTCCTTATCTTTGTGGTCATTCAATTCCAGTATTTGTTTGGTGGTGAAGCCAACATCAACGCGGCCGGATACACCTATTCGGAATATGCCGTTAAAGGTTTCTCGGAACTCGTAGCGGTGGCGGTGATCAGCCTGCTCTTGTATCAAGGGTTGGCAACCATTTCTCGGCGTGAGTCATCCGGTCAGCGCACAGCCTTTACTGTCTTTTCGGCGCTGATGATGGGCTTGGTTTTAGTTATACTGGTCTCCTCCTTTCAACGTCTGGCGTTATATGAAAACGCTTATGGGTTCTCACGCTTACGCGCTTATACCCATTTCTTCATCCCCTGGCTGGGTGTCTTGATCCTGGCTGTGATTGGGTTGGAGATCGCCCGCCGCCAGCGTTGGTTCGCCCTGTCACTCTTGGTGTGTACGGTTGGTTTTGGCGCTACCTTGGCGATCGTGAATGTGGATGGTTTTATCGCCCGCCAAAACCTGATCCGCTACCAACAAGGGGAAGTATTGGACATACAATATCTTGCCGGTCTATCCTATGGCGCCACCCCCGCCTTGGCAGCCGGTCTCGAAACCATCCAAGCGGATGCCAAGACCTATGCGAGCCTTGGCGCGGTCCTTGCTTGCCAACGTGCCGATCTGCAAGCCCATCAAGATCAACCCTGGCAGTTAATCAACTTGTCTTCTATTAAGGCATCCCAAAGTTTGTCTTCCATTGAAACCCTCCTACAGGAGTACCCAACCTCCTCGGATAAAGGTATTCTGGGGGTTCAAGTCGATGGCGAGTGGGTACCGTGTGCATCCCTCGTTGACTACTCGGATTTGATGGATTAGTCTTCCACCCCATCAACCTTACCGACATTTCCACCACCATAGGGGATCGGTGGAAGCACGTTTGGAATAATGTTGCAGGTTCACCACAGCCGTTTGGCTTAATGGACCTGCAACATTCAAATTTGGATGAAATCTGTTCACTATACGTTATGTTACAATTACTACTATGAAAAAATGGCAGTTTTGGGTCGGACTTCTCATCAGCATAGTTTTTTTATACTTCGCCTTACGCAAACAAAACATGGGGGATGTTTGGGCCACTCTACAACATGCCCAATATTGGTGGCTCATCCCCGGTATCGCCGTTTATTTTGTGGGTTTGTGGGTGCGCTCCTGGCGCTGGCACTATCTGCTTCGTCCACTTAAAAAGATCCCCACCAAAACAATGTTCCCCATTGTCTGCATCGGGTATATGGGTAACAATATCTACCCTGCCCGCGCCGGTGAACTGCTGCGGGCGTATGTGCTCAAAAAGCACGAAGGTGTCCCTATCTCTGCCTCTTTAGCCACCATCATAGTTGAACGCATCTTTGATGGTGTAGTGATGTTAGGGTTCGTTTTTCTAAACCTGCGTGAATTATCAGGGCTAACCACCGATTCTGGGTTTGTCGGTAACATCCAACAGGTAGCCATTTGGGGAGCGATCGTTTTCATTGCCGTTTTACTGGTCTTTATCCTGGCTGCCATGTTCCCCTTGAAAGCCGAAGCGTTCACCAATTGGTGTATCGATCATTTCCTGCCGGGCCGCGTGCGCGAACCGGTGCGCGGGTTTTGCTTGCGCTTCCTTACTGGTCTTGAGAGCTTGCGTTCCCCGAAAGATGCATTGATGGTCTTGGTCACATCCTCTATCATTTGGCTGCTGGAAACCGGAAAATATTGGTTCGTCATGCACGCCTTTCCGTTCCAGGTCAGCTTCTTTGCCTTGATGTTGATGAACGGTATTGTCAACCTGACCACTACCCTGCCCTCTGCCCCCGGTTATGTCGGTACCTTTGACGGCCCAGGCATCGCCCTGCTGACCGCTTATGGTGTGGCGGGCGAAGTGGCCACCGGTTACACCCTGATCTTACATGCAGCCCTTTGGCTGCCGGTTACGTTGGTCGGTGCCTATTACTTTGCCCGTGAGGGGTTAAGTTGGAATAAAGCCGTCGCAGAAGCCAAGGAGTAAATTCCATGAGTCAAATAGCCATTATCGGTGCGGGCGTGGGCGGCATGGCTGCCGCCTGGGATTTTGTGCGCGCCGGTCATACCGTCACCATTTTTGAAGGCAGTGATTCCGTTGGCGGGTTGGCCTCCGGTTTTCGCAAGCCGGGCTGGGATTGGTCGGTGGAGAAATACTACCATCACTGGTTCCAGACCGATAAGGATATGCTGGGCTTGATCGCCGAATTGGGATGGAGCGAAAAGGTGCTCTTCCCGCATCCCAAAACGGTGGTGTATTTCAACGGGAATTTCTACCCCTTGGATTCACCTCTGGCGGCTTTAACCTTCCCGGGTTTCAAATTCTTTGACATGGTGCGCTTTGGATTTGTTACCGTATACCTGCGCTACCTGGCTAAGTGGAAACCGCTCGAGTCCCACACCGCCGATAGTTGGATGCGGCGTGCTTACGGTGAGCGCGTTTACAACATGCAGTTCGCTCCCCTCTTGCAGGGGAAGTTCGGCCCGCACTACCAGGATGTCAATATGGCTTGGTTCTGGGCGCGTTTAAAAACTCGCACCACCCGCCTGGGTACATTCCAGGGTGGTTTCCAGGCTTTTTGTGACGAACTGGCCGGTGAGCTTCGCCACCGGGGTGTGACGATCCACTTGGGTAAGAATGTGGAAAAGATCGAAGCAAACCCGGGGAAAGGCGTCAACATTACCGTTGATGGAAAAGTCCAAACCTTCGACCAGGTTCTTGCCACTACCTCTCCGGGGCTGCTGGCTCGCATAGCCCCGACCTTGCCGCAGGAGTACTTGCAGGGCTTGCTCTCCCTTAAACAAATGGGGGCAGTGGTGGTTGTCTTTTCTCTTAAACACCAGCTTTCGCCTAAGGGGTACTATTGGTACAACATCCCCAAAAGCGCCGGTTTCCCCTTTTTGGCGTTGGTCGAACATACCAACTTCATTCCGGCTGAGAACTTCGGCGGGGAACATATCGTGTATGTCGGTGATTATTTAGATCCCTCGCACGAGCATTTCACGCTTTCCAAAGAAGAACTGGTCAAACGCTTCCTGCCCTCCTTCACTCGCATCAACCCGGATTTCACCCCCGAATGGATCAACGACACCTGGATGTCCCGAACTACTTATGCCCAGCCCGTCCCGCTGGTCAACCACTCACAAAATATTCCCGCCATCAAAACACCCATTCCCGGGTTATATTTTGCCAGTATGAGCCAGGTATACCCGTGGGATCGCGGCACCAACTTCGCCGTCCAAATAGGCCGCCAGGCTGCTCGTTTGATGATGGAGTGAACATAGAAAACCAAGATACTCGTTAGGAGAAACGGCGAGTACCTTCATTAATATGTTAATTCAAACTCCGAAAATTAGTCTCGGATACCTTTAATCGATCAACGGTGATCCTAATGGAAAATACTCCCTTCCATCCTATTCGATTGATTGCAGTCGATTTGGATGGCACCTTATTCAACACCGAACACAAGCTTTCTGTAGATACAAAGAAAGCAATCGCTGAAACCAGCCAGGCTGGCATCCGGCTCATTTTGGCTACCGGCCGTAACCGGAATTACGTCGTGCGCTTACTGGAAGAGATTGGGGAAGACATACCCTCCATTTGTTCCGGAGGGGCTGCTATCATTTCGGGAAGAGCCAACCAGGCCATCTCCGAGCGCCCGTTTATTGTAGATGGAAAAGGGGATGAGATCGTTGTCTGGGCTGAGCAAAAAACCGCCGGGATTGTCGTTGACTTTGTCAGCAGTAAAATGGCATGGCTCGCTTCGGATACGATGATCGAGAAACTCTCCGTTTATTACACGAATAGCATGAACATGCGCGAACGGACCCTCTCCCTTGATACCGGTGCGCAAGACCCCATCTTGAAAATCAGTTTCATTTCTCCCTACGCCAGCCCGGCTTGGGTGGTTGAATTGGAAGAACGCTTTCCCGGCTTCCATTTTGTTTACTCCGGGTTTAATTGCATTGATTCCACGGCTCCGGGTGTGGATAAGGGCAGCGCCTTGCGCCTGTATGCCGAGACATACGGTTACCTCCCCGGTGAGATCGCCGCTATAGGAGATCAGACCAACGATATCCCCATGTTAGCGTTTGCCGGTCTGCCCATCGCCATGGGGAATGCCTCTGAGGATGTAAAGAACGCCGCCGCGTGGATCGCCCCGACCAATGAGAAGGATGGCGCGGCTTGGGCATTGCGGCAAATCTGTGCCCGCAATTCCGGCTGATTTACCATCGAAATGTTTACCTTCAGGAGTCACAGTGATTCCTGGTGGATAAATGACGTCAGAAGAAGGCGGACAGCCTTTCGACCGAGTCCGACAACATTTCAATCGTTTTCCCGGTAATTAGGTCGATTCTGTTCGAGTCAACCTTAAGTTAGCCTGGTTTCTTATTTTTTCGGTCGTTTTACGATAAAGCTCTGAAAACAGTTCATCTATGACAATTCTTGTCAAAGTTCAAAAATTTACATCTCAGCCTCTCCTTTTTTTCCGCTCAAAAACGGACGATTTTTTTAAACAACGTTAACCATATATGGAGGTTCATAGGCAAGTACACGCGCGCTACCTATATATGGGGGCTGTGGATAACTGCCAAGCCAGCATTAGGGGTTTTTTGCTTATCGTCAAAGAATAGAAAACCTAGAACTCCCGTTAAGTTTCTTTAACATTTCTCAACCTTAAAAATTCGGGTTTTTTTAGACTAGCGTAGGCAATCCGCCTTGTTAGCTGGCGTTCTTTTTGCTAGAATTGGTCTACCTGACTGGGGACTACAGGACAGCAATGCAGCACGACCAGTATGACATGTGGGAATAATATTGTGATATCCCACCGTGAAAACGGCTGGGCTATTATTGGTTATCTGTTTTGGGTAGAAATATTTTGCGGAGGAGGATCTTGCCTTATGAAATATCAAAGCGCCTGGCAAGCGACATTGGGACAACTTCAGATGCAGATGCCAAAGGCATCCTACGACACCTGGGTGCGTCACGCTGAATTAGTCTCTTACACCGAAGACACATTTACCGTGGGTGTACAAAATGC
>DATMYN010000019.1:0-2319 GCA_035560875.1 Longilinea sp.
GTTGCTGAGGGTTTTTGTCTTTTATCCCTGCAAACAGCACAATTTCAACCTATTTTTACAATTGATTGACCATGCCTCTACTTTGAAAGTATAATCACCGTATGACCAATAAATATACACCTGTTGTGATTGGCATCGCCGGCGGGTCGGGTTCCGGAAAAACCACGGTTGCGAATGTCATCCTGGAGCGGGTCGGTGCTCACCGCATCGCCTACCTGCCGCACGATGCCTATTATCGTGATCTGGCTCATTTACCCCCCAACCAACGCCGCGAAGTAAATTTTGACCACCCCGATTCGCTTGAAACAGACCTTTTAACCCAGCATGTCATCCAACTCAAAGAGGGAAAACCGGTTGACCTGCCCATCTACGACTTTACCAACCATACCCGCACCGACCGCACGGTGAGGGTGAACCCGCAGCGGGTGATCATGGTAGAAGGCATTTTGATCTTTGCCGAACGGGCTTTACGCGAGCATTTTGATGTGAAGATCTTTGTGGATACTGATGCGGATATCCGCTTCATCCGCCGCTTGCAGCGGGATATTTCTGAGCGCGGGCGCACGACCGAAACGGTGGTGCAGCAATACCTGACCACCGTACGACCTATGCATCTTGAATTTGTAGAACCATCCAAGCGTTATGCCGATGTCATCATACCGGAGGGTGGTATGAATGCTGTGGCGATGGATATGGTGATATCCCGCCTGGAGGAGCTGCTACAAGGAGAGGAATCTCGCCAACAATGAAGCCTGAGCAGCGAAAAACCATATTCAGGGTTCTTTCGCTCGTTTTTGTCATCGCGATCACCATACTGCTCGTGCTTAACCGAGACAAGGTACAGCAATTAGAGGGGTATGGTTATCCGGGCATCTTTTTACTGTCTTTATTTGCCAATGCAACGTTAATCCTGCCGATCCCGGGTGTACTCGTCACCTCAGCGATGGGGGCTGTGTTCAACCCGTTTTGGGTTGCTGTGGCATCTGCATTTGGGGCGGCCTTGGGTGAAACCACCGGGTACCTGACCGGGTTCAGCGGTCAGGCCGTCATCGAGAACCGGGCCTGGTATGATAAGGTCGAAGGCTGGATGAAGCGCTACGGCATCATTATCATAGTCCTGCTGGCTTTTGTGCCCAACCCGCTTTTTGATATCGCCGGGATCATCGCCGGCAGCCTGCGCATGCCGTATTGGCAGTATTTCCTGGCTTCTTTGGTCGGCAAGTTCTTGAAAATGTTGTTGTTTGCCTATGGCGGAGCTACCATATTAGGTTGGCTGGGGTTATAGAAGACAAACTGCAGTTTGGATAATAACCAAAATTCAAGAAGAACGATAAACTAATTACATAGAAAGACCATACCGAGAGTTATCCATGAAAAATACCACCCGCTTACGGAAATTCATTATAGTCATCATCCTGCTCCTGACGATGGGATGCGCATTTCTTCCAACGGTGGCTTTTAATGAACAGCCTGATGATCAAGTTAATTCTGCCGCCGGTGTACACGACCAATCGGTCGGTCAAAATGAAGCCATACCCACACGCATGACTCCCATCATCATTACGCCCATCAAACCGGTCCCGCCCACACCGGAACCGGGCGCCGATGAGATCATCGCCACCAACCCCGATCAGTTTGTCCTCGCCTCCGGTGGGCTACAGTTCTTGACCTTTTTCACCACCTGGTGTGATACCTGCCATGCCATGGCGCCTGTCATTAACAGCCTGGCAGAGGTTTACGGCGACCGCATCACTTTTGTGGCTCTCGACCTGGATGACTCGCGCAATAATGCCATCGCGGCTTTGTTAAGCCACGGAGTTATTCCGGAATATTATCTATTGGATGAAAACGGGGATGTGCTTGGGACCTGGATCGGGGAAACCCCTTCGAATGATTTTAGCAGTGCTTTCGAGGGGGCGTTGGGAAATTGATCTTGTTAGAGCGAAGCATCCAGAGATAATTTTTGTTCACAGAGTGATCTCAAACCAGATGCTTCGCCCCAACAACTTACTATGGCATGGTAAACTCGCCGGCTAAGGTATCATTGACATACACCTGATAGGTACCGGTGGGGTAACTGCCCAAACCAACGCCTTGCTCAAAGGGCTGCAGCACCGTGGTACAGATCTGATTTCCGTCGACCACGGAATACACGCCGACCCGAATATCATTATCTTCATCAGGCTGACCAACCTCAATGCGCAGTAAGTTGCACGGGGTGGGCAGGCTGCCGGTCAACTGTAAAAGGATTTGCGGGGGGTAGCTTTCCATTATTGCCAGATCCATACTATCTACAAACGCCACGTCTTGGGTCAATAA
>DATMYN010000020.1:0-2100 GCA_035560875.1 Longilinea sp.
TGCGGTACCTACTCCTGGGAAGAAATACAAACCACATCATCCGATCCGTTGGATCTGTTTCCTTCAACCCTGTTTTTTTCAGCAGCGGGTGATTTTTTGGTGTGGCCAGGCGGGACAAGGCTCCGCCATATCCCGATCCGGCCGCGTAACACCCTTCACGGCACCGGAACTATTCCATCCCGTTCTGCCGGTTCGGGTACGGATTTTTGGAGTGTGCGAAACTACTTACCCGGTGATCAATTGCACCGTTTGAATTGGCGAATGGCTGCCCGTCACCCCCAACAATTATTTACCAATGAATTTGAGCAGGAAGAGATCATCAATGTTGGGTTGATCCTGGATACCCGTATGCCGGTGGGTACAGAAAAAGAAAACATGAACCTGCTCAACCATGCTGTCCAGGCAACCGCTTCGCTGGCGGAAACCTTCCTGCGTGAAGGCAACCGGGTTGGCTTGTTGATATTTGGTCAGAAGATGACCTACCACTTCCCCGGTTATGGAAAGCGCCAGCTAACCTGGGTTTTACGCAGCCTGGCTTGCACATCGGTAAGCCCCAACATTTCCATGATCAATATCGAATACATGTGTGCCCGTCTCTTCCCCGGTCAGGCGCAGCTTGTCATGGTAAGCCCTGTCAACCAGGGGGATGAGCGAATCTACACCCGTCTGCGCTCGCATGGGTATCCCATCCTGTTGGTCAGCCCGGATCCGGTTGCCTTTACACAGACCCATACCAACCCATCCCCGGTCGATCAACTTGCTGTTCGGGCAGCTCGCATCGAAAGGAATTTACAGTTGCAGGGTTTGGCAGATCTAGGTATCCAAGTGATCGATTGGCAAGTGGAGAATTCGTTAAACGAGATCATCCACACATCCTTTAAAGCTGCCCAAAATCAAGGCATAAAAGGGTAATCCGATGAAGATCCAAAAATCAACCTTGATTTTCTGCCTTTCCGCCGCTTTTGTGTGTTTAGTCGCCGGCTACGCCAATCATTTTTGGATCATCCTGCTGGCTGCAGCAGGTGCAGCCAGTTTTGCCTTCCTTACCCGAAAACAGTCCGGCTTATGGCTATCATCAGTGATCCTGGCAACCTATGTACTATTGACAGTCGTAGGAATAACATCCGGCTGTTCTCCCTACTGGATGATTATTGGCATTACCTTTGCCCTGGCTGGCTGGGATCTGTATCAAAAATTATCCAGTAGTACGGAATATTCAAAAGCAGATCCCAAAAGTCATATCCTCATTCTCGCCGTTGCGGCAGGATCAGGCTTGATGCTGGCACTTATTGATCTGCAAATCCGTCTTCAGCTGCCATTTGGGGTCCTGATTGTATTGATCCTATTGATCTACCTGGGTTTGGAGAGCAGTCTCGCAAACATGAAGAAACTGCAGTGATTTACACTCGGAATTTTGTTTCTCCGCTTGATATAATCACACTATGATCCCAATAACCCCCACCTTTGCCTTGGATGACGCCGAACTGGTCATCACCTTCATCCGCTCCTCGGGACCGGGCGGGCAGAATGTGAACAAGGTGGCTACCGCAGCGCAACTGCGCTTTGATGTACGCCGCTCCCCCAGCCTGCCGGCGGATGTGAAAACCCGTCTGGAAAAACTGGCCGGCAGCCGCATGACCAGTGAGGGGATGCTGCTGATCGAGGCTAAACGCTACCGCACCCAGGAACAGAACCGCCTGGATGCCGTACAACGCCTGGTCACCCTCATCCAGCGTGCTTTGGTACCGCCCAAAGCGCGCCATGCCACCCGCCCCAGCCTTTCCTCCAAAGCCGCGCGGGTGGATGAGAAAAAGAAGCGCGGGGAAGTGAAACGCACCCGCCGCAGTTCATCCGAAGATTGGGAGTAGATTATTTGTCATTGCGAGGAGGGTCGAAGTACCCGGTGTGGCGATCTCCATGGTCATGCAAGACCACGGCGGTACATAATCCAAACCTCTCATTTCCATATGCAGCCGTGCCCAATCGATAACCTGTTAAAAAAAGCCGCCTTTGACTATCCCCCCTGATTAACGTACTTTAATTCACCATGACTGTACAATGTAAGATATTACTTGACATCCCCCTCCCAGCTTCCTATAC
>DATMYN010000021.1:0-3245 GCA_035560875.1 Longilinea sp.
GGCACGTTCGGTTTCAAACGTCACATTACCTAACCCAAATTCACTTCGTTTCAGGGAAGTGAATTTGAGAGTTTTCCTGCCCAATGTATGCCCAAATATTGTTCATTTGTTGCTGGTCAAGACCAGCGGCTTTGGGGTAAAATGAAAATACTTCCAAATCAGGAGCGCGAATGGCAACATCAGAAGAACGGTTGAAAGTATTGAAGATGATCCAGGAAGGAAAACTCAATGCCGAAGAAGGCTTGAAGCTCTTGGAAGCCTTGGGTGAAAAACAACCCTCTGAGACAGGCGTTAATCCTCCCAAAGAACCGCGCTATATGATCGTAAAAGTAACCGATACCAATTCCGGGCGTAACCGGGTAAACCTGCGCCTGCCGGTGAGTGTCCTCCAAGCCGGCGCCAAGGTCGGCGCTCGTTTTACCACAGAAGTGGATGGTCTCGATATAACCCGCCTGTTGGAAGCCGTGCGCGCCGGTGAGACCGGCCAGATCGTGGATGTGGTCGACGAGAAAGATGGGGAACGCGTTCAGGTATTCTTAGAGTAACCCGGCCGTTCAGCCGGCTTCTTCCACTTTTTCGATCTCGGGGAAGAATTGGCGTACAGTACCTTCCACCCAGCCTTTTAAAGTGACCGGGGAGAGCGGGCAGCCCAAGCAGGCTCCGCCTAATTTCACTTTTACAACCTTACCGTCAAACGACACAAATTCCACCCGACCGCCGTGGTAGTTTTCTATATAAGCATCCAACTGCTCGATCAGGCCGCGTAATTGTTCATCTTTGGAATAATCAGGATTGGGGGTTGTCACCATCGTCAGACCTCCTGGCACTGTTTGTGGGCATATCCATACTGTCACTTAGTATACCCATTATTTGGGTGTGTGTGCTGCGCAATCGTTCCGCGATCACACCCGCCAAACACTCCAAGATCACCACACCCGTATCTGGATACTGCTCGCACAACTGCTGCAAACGGGCACCTTTAATGCTGTAGGCCGTGCTCCCGGTGGCCGTGATAGCCGAAGAGGTATACACATCCCGGCCTAAAGCGGCCGACCAACCAAAAACACCCCCCGGCAGGATATGACCTACAGTTAACGGTTCCCCGTCATAGGGTTTATAACGGATCGTTACCTCACCACTGCGCAGGATATAGAGATACTCTGATGGTTCGCCTTGATTGAAAATGACATACTGGCGCGGAAAATCACACAGCGTCATGAGCGGCAGTATCAGATCCAACTGTTTATCGCTGAGGTCGTGAAAAACACCCAACCGCGACAGGTCTTGTCTAAACATTGAAATAATGTTATCGAAAGCCCCCTTGTCTTTCTAGTGGCTTACATCTACTACTTAAGGACAAACATCATGCATGAATAGGACAGCCAGTATCCATACAATATTACATTTACGAATCTTTAAGCAGATAAGGTTGATGGACGTGATCCTTTTAAGGTCACCAAGCTGGTTGAGTGAACTCAATAAGCCGAGGCGTGCGATAATATAAGCTATTTATCCGCCCATATCAAAACAGATTGGGTACGATGATTGCCGCCAGGCCAAGCAACAGGATCAATCCCAGATAGACGCCAACGGAAATAAAGAACCAAAGCCGGTATCTACGTGTATATCGGTCATATTTATTGGTTTTGATCATCTCCTGGATGACCGCTTCGGATAACAGTTTGATATAGCTTTGCTGCTGGGTCATAAATTGATCCACCGTTGTCTGGTAGGATTGCCAGCGGTTGATCATGGAATACAACAGCGGGAAGAAGAATACATACCCGGCATAGGTGATCACCCCAATACGAAAAATCAAGGCATTAAATTCATCAGTAAAGATGGCGGTTAAAAAGGAACCCAGAATAACACCGATAGCAGCCAGGACGGTTTCATTTAGCTTACCAACCAACTCATTGACCTGATTGGAATATTCTTTGATGGTCAGGTTGATGGCGCTTTCGATCTCCTTGACCACCTGCCAATTCTTGGTGATCTTACCTTCTATGAATATTTTCCAATGCCACTCCAGCTTGCGTTTGATCTCAGCCGCCTTATTGACGATCTCAGCCGCGGCCAGATTTTCATCCTTTCCGAGAAGGCTGTCCATGAGCACCAACTGTGTAATAGTCAATTTATCAGCGCAGGTTCTGGGATTGTCATGGATAAAATCCAGGATGGCTTTGAGATAATACCGGGCATCATCGGTTATAGTTAAATAGAAATGCGCCGGCCAAGGGTTGGATACGGTCACGGAGGCCTGGTGTTCTGATCCGCTGTAAGCAGCTTTGTAATACACTTTTTGTTGAATTGAGGTCAGTTGATCGGTGCGGTCGGCGGTAAACAAGATGAAAAGGAATAGAAAGTGATGTTTTAAAGCTTTGTCAAGATCAGATTCGGCTGGCACCGGGGATGTGAGAAAAAAATGCCAGGGGGTAACAGCCAGGGGATAGTTAGGCGGCCAGAGCAATTCGTTGTGGCGGATTTCCATACAGAGGTTATACGCAATAATCGAATTGGATTTGCGGGTCAGGATCCAATCCGGTCTCTTCGTTGTCAGGTACTCCCCGCCGATCAAGACCAGGTAATCCCCCACATACAGCATGGTCTCTTCTGGAACCAAGATGACCACCTGCTCCATCAACTGTTGGGTTATCTGGTTGTTTGGGGTAGAGAATGTATCCGGTAAGGTATAGCCCCAGATCAGCTCTTGGAGTTGGATCAGATCACTATTGGCAAATATCAGTGAGATCTTTTCAGTGAATATATAGAGAATGGTCCGGCCGTTTTTGGTAATTTCTGAGTAATGATCGCGAAGATATTTATCTTTATTGACTTCGATCGAGATTTCCAATTGGTCATTTTCCATCATCGATTGAATGGTATTAAGCAGAACGGCTATATCCGGAATACGAGATGGGAACTCCCAATTATCCGGTCCTAATTGGATGGTGATGGAGGAACCAAAAAACTGCAACGCATCAAGTATTTTTGGAATACAAACCTCTGTGATGCATGTAGAGGTAATGGTGGTTTCGATCAAGATCTTATCCGGCCATTCATTATCGATCCATGATTGACGGCCGATCCCCAGGCAGTCACCCATTTCATACAATACGTTGACTAATGAGGTGGATGGCTGGCGGTGGTTCATTTGACTCTCACCAAAGAAAGTGTCTCAACGCATGCTTTCCAATGGGCCGGTTTGATCGGTGTGGCGGGGTTATATTTTATTTCTATATCGT
>DATMYN010000022.1:0-3998 GCA_035560875.1 Longilinea sp.
GTTCATGATCGTGAAGACCGGTGAAGGTATCCGTCTGGTAGCGCGCAGTACCAGCGATAATGTTGATGTTTCAATCATTGCCAGTCATTTTGGCGGCGGCGGCCACGACCGGGCTGCGGCAGCCTTGATCCCCGGTTCAAGCAATTATGAAAATGAAGCGGCTGCCATGGCGGCCGTTGAGGCAATACGCCAGGAGATCTTGGCGCTTCTGCCCGGGATCGTAAGACCCTCTCATGTCGTTGGAGAGATCATGTCACGCCGTCCGATGGTCTTAACACCAGAAACGACCGCTACTGAGGCTGCTCGCTTGATGCAGCGCTATGGGTATGAAGGCTACCCGGTGGTAGAGAACGGTAAGGTAACCGGCCTGCTCACCCGCCGGGCGGTTGACCGGGCTGTTGCTCATAAACTGAAATTGACCACCGCCAGTTTAATGGATGCCGGAGAGGTTACAGTAACAGCGCAGGATTCCATCCAACATTTACGAAAATTGATGGCGGAGACAGGTTGGGGACAGGTACCGGTGGTGGAACCGGAAAGCGGTGGTGTGATCGGGATCGTCACCCGGACCGACCTATTAAAAGTCCTGGTTATGTCCGAGGCCAAAGACCGCGGCCGGTTAATCTTTTCCAACCGGCTTGATTCAGCCCTGCCGGATGCTCACCTAGGTCTATTAAAACTGGTAGCCAAGCAAGCTCATGACCTGCATATGCCAACCTACATTGTAGGCGGGTTTGTGCGGGATGTTCTCCTGCAGCGGCCAAGCCTGGATTTTGATATTGTTGTTGAGGGAGATGCAATATCTCTAGGAAGACACCTATCCAGGCAGTACGGCGGCCGTACTGCCACCCATCCCCGCTTTGGCACGGCGAAATGGCAGGTCGAAGCAGTACGTGACGAATTAGCGAAAGTGATCGAGACAGTCTCGGATGATCTGCCTGAAAGCCTGGATCTGATCAGCGCCCGGACTGAATTTTACGAATATCCTACCGCATTACCAACTGTAGAACGCGGCAGCATCAAACTAGATCTTCACCGGCGGGATTTCACCATTAACACAATGGCTATCCGGCTGGATGGGCAGCATTACGGTGAGTTGTACGATTATTGGGGCGGGTGGAACGACCTGCAAAATGGGATCATCCGCGTGCTGCATTCCTTATCCTTTGTAGATGATCCAACCCGAATGCTGCGGGCTATCCGCTTTGAACAGCGCTTTGGGTTCCAGATCGAAGCGCGTACTTTACAATTATTGAAGGAAGCCGGTCCACTCTTGCGCGAGGTCACCGGGTCAAGATTGAAACACGAACTTGACCTCATGCTGGATGAGCCACAGGCTGCCGCCATGTTGGAACGGACCTCACGATTAGGATTATTACCGTATATCCATCCAGATCTGATCTGGAATGAAGACATTCACAAGTCATTTGCCAAAGCCCGAGTAGTAAAAAGTGGTGAAGGACTGCCAGCTCATTACGGGTCTATAAATTTATCGCAGGCAGTTGGTTATGTTTCCTGGATATCCTTTTCCCCACCCGACGCCTGTCAACGTATTGCGGCACGATTACGCTTCCCTCTCCCCTTGGAAGAAGCCCTCCTGGATGCAGCCCAACTGCGTCTGGACCTACCTGGTCTGGCAGGACAGTTTCCCAGCGCTATCACGAAACGGTTGGATTCGGTATCCCTTTTATCCTTGGCAGCCTTGCGGGCAGGTGACCAATCTGATGAAATCAAACAGGTTTTAGATAATTATTGGAAAACCTGGAGACATGTGCAGCCGAAAACGGATGGTAATGACCTGCAAGCGGCTGGGATCCCCACCGGTCCAGCGTACCGGCGCATCCTTGGTGCGCTACGAAACGCCTGGCTGGATGGAAAGATCAATTCAATGGAAGAAGAAGCTGCTTTACTGGATCGTTTGGTAAAAGAGGCCTAAAGGATGCAGCCAGCCACTTTTCCTGCTCCTGAACATGGTTTTTTATCCAGAGTTAAGGTACGTCTGGTCACCGAGCAAGACTTGCCTGCCATGGAGTGGGAAGGGGAATTCACCCATTTACGCCGGGTATACCAAGAAACGTATGAACGCACCGTCAAGGGATTGGCGTTGATGTGGATCGCCGATCTTCCGGAAGTCGGTATTCTAGGACAAGCTTTTATTCAATTGATCTGTGACCGCCCAGAATTAGCAAACGGGAAAGACCGAGCCTACATGTTCTCTTTCCGGGTCAGGAACCAATACCGTAACCAGGGATTGGGATCGAGGATGATCCGGACCTTTGAAAACGATCTGATCAAGCGAGGTTTTCGCTTCTTGACCTTGAATGTAGCCAAAGAGAATTACCAGGCCCAGCAGTTATATTCCAAATTTGGATACCAGATCGTGGCGCCCGAACCGGGGGTGTGGTCTTATCCGGATCAAAATGGCGATTGGCACACAGTTGTGGAGCCCGCCTGGCGCATGCAAAAATTATTGATCAGTCCCCAACCGCGCTTATAAGCGCTGCGCCATCCAACCCTTGTCTTCGATACTCCAAGATCGATTCCAATTCGATCCAGATATTGCGATCACTATCAGCACCAATAAAGTGCACCCCCAAATTACCATTGAATGAGCCGATCAATGTCCCCTCCGGGATTGCCGCAACCAAATCAGTGATCTGACCTAGAACGATCCCTAACGATTGTTCGTCAGTAATAGATGGTACTGCCACATCAAAAAATAGATCGGTGTACATCACGCCGGAGGATACCACTATCCCGCTGGCGGTTACGCAGTCTTCACCATAATAAGAACCATGAGCGGAAATACCATCCATCCCCGCCGCTGATATCGCCCCTGCCAGGTATGTATCCACATCCGGCGCCGAATAAGAGGCCCACACATACGCGCATGGTTCGTCTGTTACCGTCCCTTGATCGGGTGTGATGGTAATACCCGGTTGACCCGGATCGGTCGGCCAGGCTGTCAGGGTCAAGGCCATGCGGGCGGTTGCTTCTACTGAATTAAATTCCTCTACCTGGGGGGTTGGGGCTCCGGTATTGATAACCACACAGGCACATAAAAGCACAAAGAGAAAAATAATCATACTAAGTTTGATAGCTCGTTTCATAGATCACCCTTCCATTCCATCTTATCTGAATATCAGACGAAGGTCTATCGGTAATTGTTCCAAATCCTTCTATGCGTTTTTATGGGTAATCTCTGCACGATATTATCAAAACATCTTCTATTCACCTATAATGCTGTTCAGTATTTCCAGCAATAATTGCAACGGAGAAGGCTCATGGTCTGGGGTGATCATTTCAATACCATGGGCGTCGTCCGGATAAATTACCGACCGATAATACACAGAATCTGTGATGCTGCGGCAGTTATCCGAATTCGGCCAATCCTCTTCGCTGGCAATGCACCATAAAATCCCGGGGTTTTCTCCCGTTGTGATCTGTGTGGCTGTCTCGGTATAATCCAAATTGAGATATGAATCTGGGGATAACGTAATTGCGGCTATGCAACCGCCGCCATGCAGCTCACGGTATGCCAGGCAGCCATCCACAGCCGCATCAGAGCCGATGCTGGTACCGAAGGTGATCAAACGGGTTGGATCAGCATTCGGTAAGGCAGCAGCCGTTTCTAATGCCGCCAGAGCATCCAATTGCCAGCCTTCTCCGTTATTTACCGATTGGCATCCGGTTGTACCGCAACCGCGATAGGTGAACGTGAAAACACCTACATCGATATTTTCAGGGACTACCGGAAACCAGGAGGCGTCCAACCAAGCAGCCGGTACCGTTTCGGTCGGTAACCCCCGGTTTTGCAGCCAGGGAGCAATAACCCTCCAAACGGACTGATTGTTATTACTTTGGTGCATCAAGATCACTACCGGAGCTGGTCCATTTGCCGGCGGGTAATACAAACCGGATAATTCCGTACCATCACTGGCGGTAAAAGTGATCTCTTGGGCATCCGGAGGCAAGGCATCGCCATTAGTGTTTGAGGA
>DATMYN010000023.1:0-3160 GCA_035560875.1 Longilinea sp.
AGGAAAAGTTGTAAGAAATCCGTGGGAAAATTCCGCTCGATCCGGTTTAAAAGTGAAGTGACTACATACTGAAGATCCAGACTGGAAAACAACTTATCTTCAATGGGTAAACCAAGCGGGTGTTCCAGGGTATTCGGGTCGGTATGGTGTGGGTATGCACTGTCTAAATCCATATTAATGGTGATGACCATCCATGGAGGAGCAGTAACGGGTATTGGTGAAGCCGAGAAATTAAAAGACACTCCTTCGATCGATAACTGTCCCAAACCGCCCTGGGAGCATAACCGTAAGAATTCGTCCGAGGGACGGATCAAACGAGTGATCCGCTCAAAATTCGGTTCGGAGGAAGAGGGTATATGAAATAATTGGCGGGCGCGGGAATTGACCGAGATCAATTTTCCACCGGCTTGAACAATTAAAACTGCCTGGGTTGGAATTTCCTCGGTCTCGTCTTGAAGGGGACTTTGGGTGCTTTGTGGTTTATCCTTGGATGTATGGACGATCGACCAGCGGATTATAAACCAGACAGCCACCCCAAAGGCTACCAGTAAAAGCGCGATCCAAAGAATTACCGTCTGATCCATGGAGGTGCGATTCCTAGTTTTTTGATGATTCCATACGGCGGGCTTCGGCGGCTAATTCGGTGATCTCACGAATATCAGAAAATTCATGAGTTTCTGGAGAGACAACTCCAACAGCCAATGTCATTAACTCTGCCTTGATCTGATTCCCATTATCATCTTTGGTTAGTACATATCCTTGGTCACGATCGATAAAGTTATAATGGGTTTGCACTTGGGACTCAAACTGCTTTCTAATTTGCTGCCTTAAGGCTTGAGCAACTGAAAGGGAAGTGATGACGATGAAATTATCGCCACCAGTGTGACCGATAAAATCATTACTACTTCCAGCTTGATCCACTATTTCACCCAACAGTCCAGCCGTAAAACGGAGAACCTCATTAGCAGCGATAAACCCATATACTTCTTTAAAAACCTCATAGGAATTGATGCGAATATCCATCAAAGCCCAATCTTTAATCCGGATGATCTTCCTTAATTGGTCTTCAATGATCCGGCCGGCCGGTAAACCGGTTAGCGGATCGGTCAAGCTCTCGCGTTCAGACCGGGTGATGGCATTTTGGACGCGTAGTTTTAGTTCCTCGATATCAAACGGTTTGGTTATGTAGTCATCCGCGCCTAATTCAAGCCCTTGTAATTTATCACCGCGTTCATCTTTTTGTGTTAAGAATATGACCGGTATATGGCTGGTACGGGTATTCTGCCGCAAGATCTGGCACACCTCATAACCATCTATGTCCGGAAGCATGATATCCAGCACGATAAGGTGAGGCATGACATGCCTGGTTTTTTCCACTGCCTCAGAACCACGCGTAACCGTATCTACATCATACCCTTGTGTGCTGAAATAAATTTTCAGCATATTTGAAATATCGGTATCGTCCTCTACCAGCAGTAAGCGGGCTTTTCCCATGGGCACCTCCCAGGTTGGAGTATGTAGATATTAAATAGTCTTGGAGTAAGTATCCAAGCCTATAGTATCTGTCCAAACAACAATCTTAATATTACGTCATCCCCAACGAAACGACAATCAAATCGGAATAACAAAACTGTTGGTCTTTCGAGATAACATTACCAGGTCTGTATGTTTTTGCTACTTTGGCGTGGGTAAAGTCGTTGGTGTTTACCCTTCCGAGGCAAATCCATGTGATCACTTTGTTCATAAGGGACATCATGATCGATCACCCTGCGGTCCTTCGAGGCGATCAAAACCGTATCAGATTCGATCGTTCGACCAGGATAGATCACCATACCCGCCCCAATTCGGCAGTTGTGTCCGACACAGGCACCTAAAACAGGCCGGTTTGAGGGGCGCAATTCACCATGTGCGTCGCGCGCCAATAAAGGAGCTGACACCAAATTGAAATCTGTGAAAGTTGAACCAGCGCCAATGAATGAGTTCCTACCTACAACGGACATTTGCAGGCAGGTATTTTGTGCCACCATACAGTTATCCATGAGAGTTGTCATAAACAAGGCAGCCCGAAACGGCAGGAAAGTCCCATCCCCCACTACCGATAACATAAGCTGGCACCCTTGGGAGATATTCACGTTATCACCGATGATACAGTTCTCGATCACTACTCCAGCGCCGATGGTTACATTATCCCCAATTGTGGTCGGGCCGTGGATGACCGCATGCGGGTCGATGGTACAGTTCTTTCCAACCCGGACAACCTTTGAGCAAGATAAAACTTGCTTGCCTTCATACACTGCGGCAGCCAGCACCTTGAACATGAACCCGGCGTCATCTTTAAGGTGTTGTTCAAAACGGACACCGCGGCCAAATAATCCAAAGACGGTATCGGCAAGAAAAATATGCACCCAAGAATCGATCGCCATACAGTAGCGCTGAGGGATTTGGTAAACGAGATCGCCCTGATCAAAAGCCATGTAGGTGGGAATATGGTAATAACCCACCTCGCGAGAAAGTGAGTTGATGACCAACGGTTGGGCAATTTCCCGTGTACCCTGCGGGTAATACCATAGGTCAGCCAAATAAAGATCATCCACCTTGGTATAGGAAACCGAAAGCGGCAAACAGTGTTCACGGAAAGCCGCATCACCTATGGTGAAGGCTGCCTGGGATGGTGTGTCCTTTTTTTTCGCTTCGGTTAAAAATGCAGCGATAAAATTTTCATCAAAGAGGAGATTGTTTCGGTAGACGAAACATGGTTGTGAGGCAGGTGGTAGACCTTCACCTTCCGTAAGTTCTAATTCCTGGTCGGTATAAGGTGTAAGTACATCGCGCTGGTATAACCATAATGGTTTATTAAGTATTCGCAGATCACGAGCCGGTTCATTAAAGGGAGGAATGGTTTGACTGGACGGCAGGATGATCTTTAGCATGGTTTAGCTCATTCTATTGGCTGGCGGTTGATAAGGAATACGCACGCCGGTGCGCCTGCTCCACGGCATTCAGTCTCATCCACCAAATAATTCTTTCCCATCCCAGCCCATGAAAGATATTCCTGCAATAAGCCGATCATGAAAGCACACAGTAGAACATCATTCTCCCCTTGGGAAAACCTATTCCTATTGGCTATGCGCAGCGTCCAATTGCTGCTGCTTTCCTCCAC
>DATMYN010000024.1:0-6594 GCA_035560875.1 Longilinea sp.
AATACATTAATAGAAATTTGATATGCGCAATATGGAAAAAAAGACACTAGACATTATAAATGGTTGATATCAACCAGGCCGTAGCGGAGCGCCACCACCACCGCTTGAGTGCGGTCGGATACACCCAGCTTGGTGAACAAAGCACTCATGTAATTCCGCACGGTACCTTCCGAGAGGAACAACTGCTGGGCAATATCGGCATTGGATAGCCCCTGGGCGAGGAGGGAAAGGATATCGGTTTCACGCGGGGTGAGTGTGATCTTATGGCTTTGAGTTTTGGCTGGCGGGATCTGGGCAATATTGGCGAGGACTTTCCCGGCTACGCTCGGGTCGATAAAGGATTCCCCGGCAATCGTGCCTTTGATGGCATCGATCAGCTTTGAGCGTGGACTGTCTTTCAACAAGTATCCCGATGCTCCGCTGCGGATGGCATCGAAGAGCCATTCATCATCGGAATAAGTGGTCAATACCAAGACATGCATCTTGGGATATTGTTCGCGCAGCTTGCGGGTGGCTTGAATTCCGTTCATGACCGGCATTTTCAAGTCCATCAATACCAGATCGGGTTGGTATTTGGCGGCTTGAAGGAGAGCATCCTGACCATCATGCGCTAATCCGACAACATCGATCTCCGGATCGGCTTCAAGGATGCGCTGCAAGCCTTCGCAGACGATTTCCTGGTCGTCACAGATCAGGATTTTTATCATTGATCCGCTCCCACAGAAAACTCACACTAGTACCATGCCCCGGTTCACTTTCGACCTTTAGGACTGCACCAACCGCGGCTGCTCTTTCTTGCATGCCGGTGATCCCAAAATTTTTGTTATCCTCTTTACGTTTCAAACTGAAACCTGAACCGTCATCCGTTATGGTTAACTGGACCGATTGGGAATCAGCTAATAAATTTAGTATAAGCGATTTGGCATTGGCATGCCGGGACACATTTTCCAGGGCCTCTTGGGTGATGCGGTAAATACTTTGCTCCACATCCGGCGGCAGGGTGGGCAGATCGGAGGAGATATCAACCTGGGTGTGAATACCTGTCCGATCGGCAAACGTTTGCGCTTGCCCTTTGATGGCCAAGGCTAGTCCTAGATCTTCAAGGGGACGGGCGCGTAGGTCTTGTAATGTCCGGCGGGTTTCTTCCAGGCCGTTGCGCGTAGCCGACAAGGAGTGATCAAGCATTTTCTGCATTTGCGTTTGATCGGGGGGGACCATTGTTTTTAAGGCTTCCAGGTTGACAGCTACACCGCTGAGGGTATGGGCTAAGGTGTCATGCAGTTCACGCGCCAAGCGGTTGCGTTCCCGGCTGGTTGCCAAATGATCCAACGTGTTGGCATATTGGCTTAGCTGGATATTGGTCATGATCAATTTTCTGCGCTGGCGGCGCTGGGTACCTACCAACTGTTCAACAATGTATCCGACTGTGCCAAAGGCAAAGGCTTTAATAAGCGGCATACCCAGGATCGGCAGGGTAGTAAAGGTCAGGTCCTGGATGACCATGGCTAAAATGATCAATTCGATGCCATTGGTAAAGATCGTAAATACGATCACTGCCGGTAGAGAGTACTGCCAGGCAATCATGACTAATGGAACAACCAATATAGGTACCAACGCCCAACTGCGTGCCACGATGATATATAGATCGGCGCTAGGATCAAAAAGGTAAAGCAGATTGCTGAACACGGTCGCAACCGTGTAACTGGTCAATGCAATCGGCAGATACCATTTCTTTAATGTCCGTTCCAACCAGGGAATGGTCAGGTAAATGACCAGACAACCATTGATGAGTAAATTAAGTTGAGATTGCAGCTGCAGGGTAAGGTTGGGTTCGGAAGATAAAATGCCGTAGATCCACAAAATACCGAAATAGAGCATGGCTATTCCGGCAAAGTATCGGAAAATTCGCAATAATCCGGGTTCGATCGGTCGTCCCATAGAAAACATAATAGCATGATTCCCCGGTTCAGATTATTCGATTGAGAAAATCATGACGCGCGTCATATCAGCTTATGGCGGGTGTCATACCTTATGGTGTTGGCTATCACCTACCAAGGCAGGTTTATCTCCGCTATATTCGTCTTATGACCGGATCGGTGATATTGGAGGATCATGGACATAGCGATCAAAGCTGAAAAACTGACCAAACGGTTTCCTTCTCGAAAAGAAATGCCGGCTGTAAACGAAATCGATCTTGAGATCCCCAGCGGGATCTTATTTGGGTTGGTCGGACCGGATGGAGCCGGAAAAACCACCACCTTACGGATGCTCTCTTCGGTTACCGAACCCAGCAGCGGAAAAGTATGGATCAACGGATTTGATACTCATACACAAGCGGAAAAAGTTCGGAAGAGCATAGGCTACATGCCACAAAATTTCTCCTTATACCCGGACCTCAGCGTACTCGAGAATTTGAACTTTTTCGCAGATATCCAGGAGGTTCCGGCTGCTGAGAAAAAAGCGCGCATCGCCGAAATGCTTGAATTCACCCGTCTTGAAGAATTCACTAAGCGGAGGGCGGGGAAACTATCCGGCGGCATGAAAAAGAAATTAGCCCTTGCGTGTGCGATGATACATAACCCGCAGGTAATGATCCTGGATGAGCCATCCACGGGTGTGGACCCGGTATCTAGGCGCGAACTGTGGGTTATTTTAGCCAAGGTCGTACAGAAGGGCGTAACGGTGCTGGTCAGCACCCCTTATATGGATGAGGCTGAACGCTGCCATGAAGTGGGGATGTTATATCAAGGAAAGCTGCTGACTTCCGGCACCCCGGATGAGATCATTTCACAACTGCCCTTCGAAATTATTGAAGTAAAAGCAAAACCCCGAAAAACCATGCGGGAAATCATTTCATTGCAGGAAGGGATTGTCGATTGGCATCCGGTTGGCGACCGGATCCGGATACTTTTGTCCGGAAATGGGAATACCCAAAAAGTTCTCGATTCACTGTCCGAGCAATTCAAGCAGAATGCGATGCAGGTCAGTATCCTGCGTCCAGCCCGCCGGACGATGGAAGATGCTTTTGTCCATCTGGTAAAAACCCAGCGAGGTGAGGCATGACAAACAGCGGTTATGCGGTCGAGGTAAAAAACCTGACCAAACGTTTTGACAAATTTACGGCGGTCGATGCGATCAGTTTTTATATCCCCAAGGGGGAAATCTTCGGACTATTAGGACCTAATGGCGCCGGAAAAACCACAACGATCCGTATGTTATGCGGCTTGCTCTTACCGGAAAGCGGTACAGCAACCGTACTCGATTTTGATGTAACCAAACAGCCGGAGGAAGTAAAAAAACGGATCGGTTACATGTCGCAAAAATTCTCGCTATACAACGACCTCACCCCTCTGGAAAACATCAATTTTTATGCAGCTATTTATGGGGTGCCAAAACAGGATCGACCGGCACGGGTGAATTGGTTGATCGATATGGCAGGTATGAAAGGTTTTGAACGTGACCTTACCCGCAATCTTTCAGGCGCCTGGCGTCAGCGCTTGGCATTGGCTTGTGCCATTGTCCATAATCCGCCCATGTTGTTTTTAGATGAGGCGACTGCCGGGGTAGACCCGGTTTCACGACGTGAATTTTGGGATTTGATCTATTCTCTGGCTGGCGAAGGAGTGAGTGTGTTAGCCACCACTCACTACATGGATGAGGCCGATTACTGTAATACGATCGGGATGATGTACCAGGGAAAATTGATCGCACTCGCCAGTCCGGATACGATCAAAGATAATTTGCCGGGTATTCTCATCCAGATTGATTGTGATAAACCGGGCCAGGTTTCTGAGGCGCTCAGTAATGTATCCGAAGTGATCAATGTTTCTGTCCACGGTGCACAGGTACATGTTACCGTAGTTGAGAAGGGGGATGTGAAGATCGTAAAGAATGCTTTATTGTCTGCCGGGTTCAAAATCTACTCAGCAGAGATCATCCAACCCTCATTGGAAGATGCATTTATTTCAATGGTTACGCAGCACCGGGATTTAATCCCCGAATCTGCCAGTCAGAACGTAGGTTAGGAGTACAAAATGAACCGTCTCTGGACGATCATGAAAAAAGAGCTTTACCATATCTGGCGCGATCCGCGGACGCTTGCGTTACTTCTGCTCTTGCCAGGTATGTTATTGGTACTGCTCGGGTACGGTGTCTCCGGTGAAAGCCGGAATATTTCATTGGCCGTAGTGGATTTCAGCCGTACGGATCAAAGCCGGGATTATGTGGACCGGTTCACTGCCAGCCAGGATTTTGAATTGACATATACCACCGGCAGCCAGGATGAATTAATGGATCTGATCGACCGCGATCTAGTCGATGTGGGCATCATCATCCCGGAAGATTTTGGGCGAAACCTGGCCAGCAACCAGCAAGCGGATGTTCAGATATTGATCGATGGTTCCATGAATCCGACCGATTCATTGATCGTACAGTTGAAATTAAGCTCTATCAGTCAAATGACATCCGAGAACATCCTGCTGCAACGATTATCCCGCAGCGGGGTGGCTTCAAGTTTCTCCCTGCCGATCAGCGATTCCATGCTGACCCTGTATAACCCTAACGGTGATCAGAAATTGTATATGATCCCGGGGTTGATCCCTATGCTGCTGCAGGTGCAAACCCTGCTATTGGCTGCCTTGGCAATCGTGCGGGAGCGCGAACAAGGTACGATGGAGCAGTTGATCGTTACCCCGGTGAAACCGTGGGAGTTGATGTTGGGGAAGATCATCCCATACCTGTTGATCAGCCTGGCCAATCTTTTCATTTTACTTTGGCTGGGGAAGATCATGTTCAACGTCACCATAGCCGGCAGCTATTGGGATTTGATCGGACTCAGCTTGATCTTTATCATCGGATCCTTGGGGATGGGTGTTCTGATCTCGAATATTGCCCAATCGCAGATGCAGGCTATGTATATTGCCGTGTTTGTGGTCCTCATCCCTGCCATCATCCTAAGTGGGTTGCTTTTCACCCGCGAAAATATGCCGGCTGTAACCTATTGGTACAGTGAGCTGCTGCCGATGACCCAGTTCCTGGAGATCACGCGCGGCATCATTGTACGCGGGGCGGGGGCGGCGTCTTTATTATGGTCATCCACTGTTCCGCTAGTCATTCTCAGCATCACTTATTTTGGCGCTTCTGTGCTTGTGTTCAGAAAACGCCTCTAGTACATACAATAAGGAGAACCCATGAAACGCTCTACTCGTTTTTTCCTAGCTTTTATAATTTTTGCCGTGCTGATATTATCGGCTTGCAATGGTGACTCAAATGGATCCATATCGGCATCCGGAACCCTTTCAGCCGTTGATGTGGCCATCTCCCCCATGATCAGTGGACAAATTGCGGAAATCGTCGCTTTTGAGGGAGATACCGTGGAAACTGGTGATGTGCTCTTCCGCATCAATGATGAATTGGTGAGCGCTCAACGCGATCAGACTCAAGCGGCCGTAGATGCTGCCCAGGCAACGTTACAAGCCGCTCAGGCCCAATTGACCTATGCCCAAACCCAACGAGACCTGGTTGTGCAGGGTGCACGTCTGCAAGATTTGCAAAGCCGCCAGCAAGCCTGGTCGATAACCGTCCCTACGGATTACCAACCGGCCTGGTATTTCCAGGCAGCAGAGATGATCACAGCAGCCCACGCGGAAGTGGATGCGGCCCAACAGGCATTGACCGATGAACAGGCGGCATTAACCGCTGAAGTAGAGAATGTCAACAATCAAGATTTCATCGCGGCTGAAGCACGCTTAGCCCAGGCACAAATTGGCTTGAGTGTAGCCCAAGTAACCATGCAGCAGGCAAACCTGTCTCGCGATACTACTTTGGTTACTGCAGCTCAGGACAATTTGGATACTGCCCAGACTGAGATGGATGCCGCTTTGCAAGACTATAACCGCATGCTCACGACTACCGCGGCTGATTCGGTATTGGAGGCTCGGGCGCGTGTGGCTGTTGCCCAGTCACGCCTGGATAATGCCCAGGATGCCCTAATGGCATTGCAAACAGGAGATCAATCGCTCCAGGTGACTGCTGCTGATGCCGCTGTCCAACAAGCTGAAGCGGCCGTAGCCCAAGCCGAGGGCAATCTCGCTCAAGCTCAGGCTGCACTGGCGTTGGTTGAGGTTCAGCTCAGCTATACCGAGGTTACGGCTCCGATGGACGGACTAGTTCTGACCAGTGACCTGCAGGTTGGTGAGATCGCGGCAGCCGGGGGAACGGTGATGACGATCGGACAACTTCAAGATATGGACCTGATCGTTTACATTTCTGAGGATCAATACGGACAGGTTACTGTGGGAGAACGGGTCAATGTCCAAGTGGATTCCTTCCCCGGTGAGGTATTTAGCGGCAGTGTTGTGCGCATAGCTGACGAGGCGGAATTCACCCCGCGCAATGTGCAGACCGCCGATGGACGCAGTTCAACTGTGTATGCGGTCGAGATCAGTGTACCCAATTCCACCGGTCAGCTCCGGCCTGGTATGCCGGCCGACGTGACCTTTATCCCCGGAGAGTAAAAGAATTCATTGGGAAAACATAAAAAGGGCGTCCTGCGACGTCCTTTTTTGTTGCTCATTCTTCAGGTTATTCTATAAT
>DATMYN010000025.1:0-4741 GCA_035560875.1 Longilinea sp.
CGGCGGGTGAGGGGTTCAAAGGCGGGGTCGTAAGCATCCCAGCGCTTCCGGAACAGCGGATACAGGTCTTCCCCTGTATGGTGGTCATACACTCCCAGCATCCAGGTAAAGTGGTTTACCCCGGCTGCCTGGATATCGATCTTTTGCATCGCCTGATGCGAAACAGAGGCTCTGGCGGCATTTTGGCTGGGAGTGGAGTGTGTGCTGGTAAAGGCAGCCGGCACATCGATCCCCAATTCATTAGACAACACCTTGCCTACCATGGCATACGCCGCCCCGATCTGATGGCACAAACCGGCCACTTTAATAGTACTGTAGCGGTGGACTGCATCGCAGATGCGCTGCATGGGATTGGTAAAGTTCACCAGCCAGGCTTGCGGGCAAAGTTTTTCCATTTTGCGGACGATTTCCATAACCGGAGGGAGGTTGCGCATAGTTTGGGCTAGCCCACCGGGACCGCTGTTTTCAGCATAGGGTTGGCGCACCCCAAAGCGCAGCGGGATTTCCCAATCCGATTTCCACAACCCTTCGCGCGGCGAAGGGGCGATGGAGAGGATCACGTAATCCGCCCCGGGGAGGGCTTCATCCACCCGGGTGGTACTTTTAATTCGAAACCCGGATTTCCAATCACGGTTGGCGCGTTCCGCCAGACGGGTCATGGCGGCCAATGTTTCGGCATTGATATCCACCAGGGTCAGTTGGCTGCCCTGAAGTTTTTTACTGTGGAGAAGAGTGGCAATGGTATTCAATCCGAATACATCACTACCGGCGCCGATGGCTACAATGTTCACTTTTGACATGGTTGATCACTCCCAACCCAAATTATAACCTTGCTTGACAATGATTTAGAGAATTTCATCTATAATTACTACACACATTTCGCCGGGTTTTTCCTAGGAGGATCACATGACAACGGTAACACATGGACCAATAAAACTCACTACGAGCTATAAGGTCGTTTGGGGGATTGCCGGGTTGGGGACTTCCCTGATCTCCGGTATCTTTGGCGCTTTACTGCCCATTTTCTACCAGGATTACCTGGGTCTTTCGGCTACCTGGATCGGCACAGCCTCTTTGGTCTACGCCATCTGGAATGCGATCAATGATCCTCTCTTTGGATACATTACCGATGGGACCCGCTCCAAACACGGGCGGCGTATCCCTTACATGCGCTATACTGCACCGTTCCTGGCATTGACCTTCATCCTGGTTTGGCTTGTCCCAACCTCTGCCTCTGACACTACCTTATTCTGGTGGATGTTGGGCAGCATGATCTTGTATGATACCTGTTACACGATCATCGGGTTGGTCTATTCCACGCTTTTGCCAGAGGTGACCGAATCGGACGGTGAACGCAATCACCTTCAAATCTCATCCTCCTTATTCGGGCTGTTGGGAACCCTGCTTGGCTTCATCATTCCGGATATGGTCCGACCGCAAAGCGGTGATGTCTCCTTGCTTCCGATGCGCATCGCCATGATCGTCGTCGGTATCACGGGCATGCTGCTGATCATGGCTTTCACCTTTAAGGTAAAGGAACGCCCAGAATTTACCAAAGTAGATAAAGCATTAGGATTATGGGAAAGTCTAAAATTTACCTTCACCAGCAAATCATTTTTAGTGCTTGCCTCAGAAAATTTCTTTGTGATCCTGGTGAGCTCGCTGGTGACCGGATCGGTTTTCTACCTGGCTGACTACGTGCTGCATATGAGTACGATCATGCTGCTGGCCTGCATTTTTATCCCCCTCATCGGTGGTGTCCCCATCACCAACCTGATCCGCAAGAAATTAGGGGTCTTACGTTCCCAGCAGCTTTTGTTGACGATCGGTGGTATTGGGTTGGTGTTGGTTGCCATTGTGCCCACACCACTGATCCCCGTTTGTTTGGCGTTTGCCGGGTTTGGTCTTTCAGGCCCACAGACCCTAACCAATATTTTATTCGCTCAGGTATCCGATGAGGATGAACTGCGCAGCGGTGTCCGGCGTGAAGGCGCCTTCTTTGGCGTGAATGCCCTCATCACCAAACCAGCCCAATCGGTCGCTCTGGCGCTTTCGCCCTTCATTCTCGAAGCCACGAATTTTGTCACCCGCGAATCAAACGGTGGGGAGATCTTCATCAACCAGCCGGAAAGTGCGATTTTAGGTATGAAACTGTTCACCGGTTTGATCCCTGGGGTCGCCTTATTGATTGCGGCCGCGATCTTGTTCCTTTTCCCGCTGCAAGGTGAAAACCTCAAGAAGATGCAATCGGATCTGCTTGAGCTGCATGCCAAGAAATCTCAACAATTAAAGGATATGGGATAAACCAACTGCGTTGATCTAGTATACAGCCCCGGAAAAACCGGGGCTGTTTTTTCTAGATCCATTCCAGACTACCGGTATTTTCCGTCAGATAACCACCAAAATTCTGAATGGTTAGTTTGGTTTCAGGGGATTGGATAAAGCGGATCAAGGATTGAATACCTGACAACGTAAATGTTTCTTCCGGGATGACAAGATCATAGGGTTCGATGGTAAGGGGAATAAAAGCCAGGTTGTATAAACGAGCATAACATTCCAACCCTAACCCTGCGTTTACTTTACCGGTGGCTATCGCTTCAGCGATAAAGGAGTGGGTAGCCCGATATTGATCATAGCCTTTGATCTTGTCGGGATCGATCTTGTTTACTTGAAGCTGTGAATCTAGCCACACGCGTGTGCCGGAACCGGGTTGGCGGTTGAGAAAGTGGACCCCACTTTTTTGCAGATCGGTTAAAGAATGGATATCCAAAGGATTATTTTCGGTGGTCATGATGCCCATATTGCGTTCCGCCAGGCGTAACAGGGCTACTTTTTGGCCAGGGAGGATACGTTGGATGAAGGGTTTGTTATATTCCCCGGTAATTTGATCCCACAGGTGTACCCCGCTGATATCGGCGGTTTTTGACGCCAGAGCGACCAAACCGCCAAGGCTGCCGGTGAAGCGCAGGGTCAAGGAAACCCCCGGGGCGAACTGGTTGAACTGCCCGGCTAACCAGGAGATGGCCATATCATGGCTGCCCACAAAGCGGATCGAATCCGGAGTGACAACCGACTGCTCTTTATCCATCGCCCGCCAGCGGTCCATGGCCATGCTCACGGCCAGGATCACATCCTCCGGCTTGTAGCCGGCAGCCAATGACTCGTATAAGAATTCTTCCGCTTGGTTGATCAAAAAGAAGGTGCGTAAAGAGGTTGGCGCGGGCGGTCTTTCACCGCCGGCCACGGTGGTACCCTGACCAGCCCGGCTGACCACGAACCCGAGATGGGCTAATTCCGCATAGGCGCGCTGGATCGTCCCGGGAGTGCATTTCCAGTACTGCGTGGCTTCACGCACGGTTGGTAGGCGTTCGCCGGGTTTCAACTCACCATCCATGATTTTTTGGCGCAGCGCTTTTACGATTTGTTGGTAGATAGGGTCAGACATAGGTCATCCCAAACTATTGATAAGGTTAAGTATAGTCCAGTTCAACTAAATCTATTTGTAGAGGTAAACAACTGGCATTGCTCAACCCTGGTATGTTACTGATATGCCTTACTTCCCATTGGAAATGCCCCCGATTTCGTTGAATGTATTTTATGATACCTGCTTACAACAAATGACCCAACCATAATATCCAACTCAGCAAAAAAAACCTTAAAAAATATCGAACGCGTTCGGTAATTTGCTCAAAAACGTTGACTATTTTTCCCGGTTACACTACAATCTGTTTATACTTGTAACGACACAACTATACACTCCGGGAGGGATCGATGAAGAAAGTTACTTACATTTTCGTGCTTGTCGCTGTATTGGTATCCATGGCTGCCTGCCAGCCGGCTGCCGCAACCACCACGGAAGCTGTGGAAACGGAAGCTGTTGTAGAAGCAGTTCCCGCTTTGACAATTGTCAGCGGGGAACAAACCATTGCTTTTAGCTTGGAAGACCTGCAAGCACTGCCGGTATCCGAAGGCTACGGCGGGATCAAATCCAGCACCGGCCGCATCACCGCCCCTGAGCTTTATACCGGTGTGGCTTTATCCGATCTGGTCGCTCAACTGGACGGCTGGGATGAGACTATGGCTTTGGAATTGACCGCTGAAGACGGTTACGCCATGACTTATTCCTATGATCAGGTTATGAATGGCGATTTCATCACCTACGATCCGGCTACCGGTGATGAATTACAGCAGTTTGACGGCACCCTGACCGCCATTTTGGCTTACGCCCGCAATGGTGAACCCTTGGATGCAAATGAAGAGGGCACGTTACGTCTGATCGTTATCAGTGAAGAGAATAACCAGGTTACCGATGGCCATTGGGCGGTAAAGTGGGTCAACCATGCCGAGATCCGGCCGTTAGCTGCCGATTGGACGTTGCACCTGGAAGGCGCTATTACCGATGATGTCGATCGGGGCACCTTTGAGTCTGCAGCTAATCCGGGCTGCCATCAAGGTGAATACACCGATGATATGGCTCAGACTTGGGTGGGTATCCCCTTGTATTATCTGGTTGGCCGGGTTGATGATGATATTCGCCATGAAGGCGATTCATTCAACGATGATATCTTGGCTGCCGGCTACACCGTAGAATTAGTGGCAGCCGACGGTTACTCGATCACATTGGATGGGGCCACCGTGGCTTACAACGATAATTTGATCCTGGCTTATCTTGTGAATGACAACCCGCTAAATTCAGAAGATTTTCCCCTGCGCCTGGTAGGTTCGGATGTTACTTCCGAGC
>DATMYN010000026.1:0-2832 GCA_035560875.1 Longilinea sp.
GGATGCGGTCGCGGCCAAATTAATGGGCTTTGACCCGCTCAGCATCAAATATATCCGCCTGGCACAGGAACAAGGGCTTGGCACCGGTGATACGAGTCAAATCGACCTGGTGGGGGATGATATCAGTGGGGAAAATTGGCAGTTCAAGGTAGGCCGCAACTCTCACAGCTTTTTAGCCTGGTTGGCATGGTACGGCCCGACCCGGGTTTTTCAAAAACTCGTCTTACGCACGCCATTGGTGGCCATTCCGACCTTCATCGGTGAGGTTGAGCAAGACTATATGTATTGGCCGTTAAAATATAAAGCCATCGCAAAAAGATGGCGTGAAAACACAACCTGGGGACAATTATTCCAGCAATACCAACAACAAGGGTGCTTAAGGCCTGGGACTATTCCTAAATCGATGTAGAATATTAAAATAAGCTTCTCCTACTGATGAGGTGAGATATCCGTATCGCCAACCCGGAAAAAGTAGCACTCAAAGAAAACAGCACTTCTGGATTGACCTTTATGGGGTCCCGGGGAGAGCGGTTTATCGTTAATGTCCTTGAGGAGACTTTGGTGCGGGTGCGGCACCTGCCAGACGGAGAGGCACGTTTAGACCGCACCTGGACGGTGGTTGACCGGTCCGGTGATACACCCTGGGAAGGACGAAACCGGGATGACCTTACCCCGTTCAGCCTGCCGCCCTTCCAACTTGAGCAGCATCCGCATTCAGTTACTCTACAAACAAAATCACTGGAACTCGCCATCCATACCGGTGAGTTCCGGATCGATTGGAAGACAGCAGGGGGCATACCCCTTACAGCCGATCTGAAAGGCCGCGCCTACCCGTATGACCTTGCCTCACCGGCAGTCTTCCATTATCTGAAATGCCAGCCGGAGGAGCATTATTTTGGTTTCGGTGAGGTCTCCGGGGAGTTCAACAAAGCCGGGCGCCAGATCCAACTGCGCAATGTGGATGCCCTGGGTTATGATGCCAAGACCGGCGGCCCACTGTATAAACATTTCCCTTTTTATATTACCTATAACGCCCAGCACAAAATTGCCTACGGGATTTATTATGATAACCTGAGCAATACAGTTTTTGACCTGGGGCAGGAGAAGGACAATTACTTCCCACCCTTCCGCAGTTACCGGGCCGATTCCGGAGATATCGATTATTACTTTATCTACGGCCCGACGATCGAAGCGGTCGTTGAAAAATTCACCATGCTCACCGGGCGGATGGCCTTGCCGCCGCGCTGGTCGCTGGGCTATTTAGCCTCCAGCATGAAATACACCGAGGCGCCGGATGCTCAGGCGCAGTTGAAAGAATTCATCCAACTGTGCCGGCAGCATGACATCCCATGCAGCTTATTCCACCTTTCTTCTGGCTACACCCTGGGAGATGACGGCAACCGCTATGTATTTGAATGGAACCGCCAGCGTTTCCCAGACCCGGCCGGTATGGTAAAGGATTTCCACCAAGCCGGTATACGGCTGGCAGCCAATATCAAACCCGCCCTTCTCACCACCCATCCGCACTTTTCCGAGGTGCAAGCAGCCGGAGGGTTCATCCGCCAGGCGGCTTCAGATGATCCTCAGTTGAGCTTCTTCTGGGGCGGTGAAGGCGCCCATATCGATTTCACCTCACCATCCGGGATCGGGTGGTGGAAAAAGCAGGTCAAATCCAGCCTGCTCGATCTTGGGATTGACTGCACCTGGAATGACAATAATGAATACGAGATCTGGGATGATGAAGCCCGCTGCTCCGGTTTTGGCAAGTCTTTGCGTACCGGGCAAATCCGGCCGATCCAGACCCTTCTGATGATGCGGGCTTCGCGCGAAGCCCAGCAAGAAGCCAATCCCGGCTTGCGTCCGTTCTCCATCTCGCGGGCCGGCTGCCCCGGCATGCAGCGTTATGTCCAATCCTGGTCGGGCGATAACTTTACCTCCTGGGAAACGCTTAAATACAACATCCCCATGGGGCTGGGGATAAGCCTGAGCGGCATGCCGAATAGCGGCCATGATGTAGGCGGTTTTGCCGGTCCCTTGCCCGACCCGGAGCTCTTTGTACGCTGGGTGCAAAACGGGATCTTCCAGCCGCGTTTCACCATCCATTCGTGGAAAATGGACGGTGAGGCGAACGAACCCTGGATGTACCCCCAGGTTCTGCCGCAAATCCGATCCGCCATCCACCTGCGTTACCGGTTGATGCCCTACCTCTACAGCCTGCTGGTGGAAGCCTCCCAAACCGGCCACCCGCTCCTGCGCCCGCTGGTGTACCGCTTCCCGGATGATCCCAAGGTCATTGATGAATCCTTCGATTTCATGATCGGTCCGTCCTTATTGGTGGCTTCCATTCTAGAACCGGGTCAAACCCAACGACCGGTGTACTTACCCTCAGGTCAGCGGTGGTTGAATTTCTATACCCAAGAGTGGCTGGAAGGCGGTCAAAACCACCCGGTCAGCGCCCCCTTGGAATACATCCCTTTGTTCATGCCGGAAAGCAGCCTGCTGCCAATGGGAAATGTTGTCCACTCCTTTAACGGCCAGAGTGACGACCTACGCTGTATCTATCTTTGCCCACATAAAGATCAAGGGGAGTCGAGCTTTGACCTGTATGAGGATGACGGCGAGAGCATGGATTATGCAGCCGGATCTTATACCCGCATCCATATCGATCTTCACTGTTCAGCGTATTCCATCGAAATAGCATTGGTTTTTAATCCGTATACTTTTCAGCTTCCTTACAAAAACATCGAATTTGTTTTACCGTTAGGTGAAGAACGCCCCTTAAAGGTAGAATTATTTACCCGTGAATGGATAGACGAAACTGGACGCAGGCAC
>DATMYN010000027.1:0-9683 GCA_035560875.1 Longilinea sp.
TATTACAAACGAAGCCAAATTTACTTCGTTTGTAATATTTAATTAAGCAAAATTATTCAGGCATGACCACATCATAGAACAATGGTAATGGTTGCACCGGAACATCACTGAAAACTACCGCTTTTTCCAAACGTTGAAGAGCATGTTCGAATTTTGGTCGATCGTTGGCATGGATGGTGAATAACACATCACCTTTTTCAACCTTATCTCCTACCTTATGGTGGACAATGATCCCAACTGCGTGATCGATGGGGTCGCCTTTCTTTTCCCGTCCGGCTCCCAATTCTACTGAGGTTTCGCCGATGGTGCGGGCATGTACGACTGCCAGATAGCCTAAGCGAGAAGCTTTAAGCTCCTCTATGATCGGTGCGACTGCCAATCGCTGCGGTTCATCCACATAACGGACATCTCCACCTTGGATCTTGACCAGATCGCGGAATTGCTGCCAAGCACGCCCATCAACCAGAGCGGTCTCAGCCAATTTCCGGGCAGATCCCAGATCGGCTGCTTTCTCACCGATCATGAGCATATGACTGGCAACCACCAGGCAGTGTTCACGAAAATCTGCCGGACCACCGTTATGCAAGGTATCAATGGCTTCCTTTAGCTCCAGCGCATTGCCTACCGCTTCTCCTAAAGGTTGATTCATATCGGAGAGTAATCCGACAACCTTACGTCCGCTTAAGGTCCCAATCGAGACCATCAAGCGGGCTAAGCGGCGTGCTTCCTCAATGGTTTCCATAAAAGCGCCATTGCCGGTTTTCACATCCAATACGATCGCCTGCGCACCGGCTGCAATCTTCTTGCTCATCACCGATGAGGCGATCAAGGGAACGGCTGGGACCGTACCGGTAACATCGCGCAGTGCATAAAATTTTCCGTCGGCGGGCGCCAGGTCACCACTTTGACCGGTGAGGACCAATCCATGCGTGCGTAATTGCTCCAAGAATTCCTCACGGCTTAGGTTAACCCGGTATCCCGGGATGGATTCCATTTTATCCAATGTTCCACCGCTAAAGCCCAACCCACGACCGGACATTTTCCCTACCGGTAAACCACAAGCAGCTACGATCGGCTCAACAACCAGGGTGGTCTTATCTCCTACTCCCCCGGTCGAATGTTTATCCACGGCGATCTTCACCACCGAGCTTAGGTCCATCCGTTCACCGCTATTCGCCATGGCAAGGGTCAAATCGGTGGTCTCCCGGTCTGTCATCCCGCGCAGCAGTACGGCCATTGCCCATGCCGCTGCCTGATAATCGGGGATTTCTCCTCGGGTAAAACCTTGAACGAACCAATTGATCTCGGCGCTGTTTAATTCTCCCCCATCGCGTTTCTTGATAATGATATCAACTGCACGCATCGCACACCGTTTCCTTTGATCCGGGTTGAGCACATGGAACAACCTGGAAATAAAAATAATGGCGCCTTCTCTCCGGAAATCCGGTAAGAAGGCGCCTGATCAACTCTAGTTTCGCGGTGAGATGGTAACCTTTCGGTTGGGCTCTTCACCAATACTCTCTGTGGTAACCTGGGTATTATCCCGAAGTTCCAAATGGATGATCCTGCGCTCATTGGGAGGCATCGGTTCCAAAACCTGACGACGACCAGTATTTTGAGCCTGTTCCGCCATTTTATGGGCTATTTGGCGCAATTGCCGTTCACGACGGCTCCGATAACCCTGAACATCGATCATCACCGGTACCCATTTGCCCAATTCTTTGTTAATGATCAAACTTGTGATGTATTGGAGGGCATTCAAGGTCTCTGAACGGCGCCCGATCAATATGCTTAGATCATCACCTTGAATATCGATGAAAATGGTAGGTTCATCAGAGTCCCCTACCCCATCAACGAATTTCGTAACGATGCGTGCTCGAAAACGCATTTTATCCAGTAACTCTTCCACAACTGCCTGCGCCACTTCCAATTCATGTTGGCGGTCAGGGGCAACCATCACCGGGCGGGAGGCAGAAGAGGTAGAGCTCTTTGCAGCCTCCGGCTCGGGGGTAGCTGAAGGAGTGGATTTTACTGGTTGGCTATCGCCACTTACCGGTCGCAGTGTGAGACGGATACGCGCCTGACGTCCGCCCAGGCCAAACAAGCCTTTACTGCCACCATCAAGTATCTCAATGTCGACCGCCTCTTTGGGTAGACCCAATTGGTCCAATCCCTGTTCAACGGCCTCTTCTACTGTGGGCGCAATGATCTCTAAGGTGGTTTTTTCGTTACTCATTCCGATACTCTTCTCCTACGATTATTTACCGGCTTGGATTGTAGGTTTTTCTTTTTTCTCTTTTGGTAAAAGGTTCCGCCAGTTCAAACGCCCCATTAGAGCATACTGTGCAATACCAAACAGGTTCGAGGTTACGAAGTAAACTGCCAACCCACCTTGCAGCGTCCAGGCCAACCAACCCATTAAGAGGGGCATGTAAATATTCATCATACCCATCATCTGGGAGCTTTGGTCCTTGGAACCGGTGCTTGGCGGGGTCATCAACTTTTGCTGGAGGTATGTAGTGACAACCACCAGGACGGCCAGGACAGGGATACCAACAGCGGGTAGGAACGGGAGGAAAAGTCGCTCCGGTGAACCCAGATCAAACCACAGGAATTGACTGTGCATTGGGATCAAGGCACCCACATCCATCCAACCCGGATAGATGTGACCGATCAATTTGACCAGGTCCAACGGGGATGAAGCCATAGCCTGAAGCAAAGATTGGTACAGGCCGATGATGATCGGGAATTGGATCAATGTCGGCAGGCAGGACGCAAAGGGGTTAATGCCTAGTTCTTTATACAACTTCATTTGTTCTTGAGCCAGGCGTTCTTTGTCGTTCTTGTATTTTTCTTGAGCATCGATCCAGCGTTTATCACTGTTCAGTTTTTGCATCGATTGTGAAGCTTTGACCTGCGAAGCATTCAACGGATAGGTGATCAAGCGGATCAGGATGGTGAACAGGATAATGGCAATGCCAAAGTTTTGCCCAACCAGATTGTAGATGAAGAGCAAAACATTAATGAACGGGGTGATGATTAAGGAATCCCACATGGTTGTTTACCTTTACTCGGCGGGTGTATAGGTCCACATCATAGCGCCATCCAGCCCAACAGCCTGGATCAATTGGTCGCCATCATTAATGCCGACCAAAATGTTATCACCGGCCATTTCTGGATTACTATAAAGTGTACCATTAATTGGTTGTGTCCAAACCTGAGCACCATCCAGGTTAAGTTTCAAGATCGATCCGGTTGAATTGACAACGATCAAGCCGTCTTCAACAGGCAGCAGCGAACCGATCACTCCACCTTCCAGAGTTACTGTCCAAATATTCGCCCCCGTAGAGGTATTCAATGCCTGAACGGTACCGGATTGGTCAGCAACATAAACCACATCCCCTTGAACGACCGGGGTTGCCCAAACGCTGCCTGGGGTGGTGATCCGCCAGAGGATATCACCGCTGGCTGCATCAAGTTTGATGATCTCAGCACCCAAGGAACCAATATACAAAGCCCCATCTGCCAGAACGGGTGCGTCGGTGAGGCCGCCTTCAAGATCGGTCTGCCACAAAATACTCTGGTCACTGAGAGAGATGGCATATAAAGTGTGACCTAACGTAGCCACATAGATCACGTCACCATCCACAACAGGAGTAGCCCAAATCGCTGAATCGGCTTCAAAACTCCATTGCAGAACACCATCCAAATCAATCGCATAAAGAGTGTGATCGCCATTGGGAGCCAGGATCAAATCACCAGCAACTACCGGGCTGGCAACATAGCGGCCGGTGGCCATGGAGAAATTCCAAACCTCTGCTCCCGTAGTGGGATCAATCGCGTACAGAACGCCACTGTAGGATCCGGCTAAAACATATTGATCAGTCACGACCGGGGAAGCATAAAAGAATATATTAGCAGCCGCTTCAGCCGGGAACTGCCAGCGTTGGACACCATTGGTTGAATTGATGGCATAGATTAATGTTGAACTCGCCACATAGGCTGTATCTCCGGCAACCGTTACGCCGGGCCAGCCTGTTGTGAGCGTTCTCGATGAACAGCCCGTCAGCACCAACACGAATGCCAGGGCTATCAAAAGCACTGAATTGATTTTCTTCATAGGATTCGATTCCATTTCAAGTGATCTCAAATACCATCAGGGTACAGGATCATACCCGCCGGGATTGAATGGGTTGCAGCGCAATACCCGCCAAATAGCCATTACGGTACCTTTCAGTGCGCCATGTTTATAGATTGCCTGGTAGCCGTAATGTGAACAACTTGGATAAAAACGGCACGTATTCGGAGGCAGTGTTTTCGAAAAAGTCGCTTGATACGCACGGATCAAAGCCAGCAATATCCAGCGAGGGAAATTCCAAAACGTGAATGGAAGATCCTTCAATTTCGGTTCATTTGGATATTCAGTGATCGGATTACATTCCTCGATCATTCCATGCACCTGCCCGAATTGTCAAAGTTCTTAGCTCATCCTTAATTGTATCAAAGGAGGCTATTAATGCTGCCCGCCGGGCGATGATGATCATATCCCATCCAGGAGAAAAGGAGGGGAAAAGCTCATCCACCGCAGCGCGTAATCGGCGGCGAGTACGGTTACGTTCCACCGCACCCCCAACGGCCTTACTGGTAATAAAGCCAACTCTTACCTCTGATAGACCGGAAGGAAGAGCTAATAACACAAATAGCGGGTGGGCATAAGATCTTCCTGTGCGCCGCACCCGCTTGAAATCTAAAGACCGGCTTAATCGAGCTTCCCGTTTCACACATAGCCCTGTCCGCCAGGGAATGCCAGACAGGTCAACTCTATCACAACTACGTCTACCAGCGGATCCGCTTGACGTGGTTATTCATGCTGACCGTCAGCTTGTGGCGGCCACGCGCCCGTCGGCGTTTCAATACATCACGGCCATCAGCATCTTCCATACGTGCCCGAAATCCGTGTGTGCGCAGCCGATGATGAATTTTTGGTTGATACGTCCGTTTGACCATTCCGCTTTCCTTTCAATTTACGATAATATCAGGCCTCCATACAGGCGAACCGCAATTATACCCTAAGCCTGAGAGGAGGTCAAATAGTATTAGTGTTTTTCCGGTGTAAAAAGGGTGGCCAGTTTCTTGGCACCTTCAGTGTTGGTGATCGCCAGAACCTCATCACCAACCTCAAACTTGGTTGCACCGCGGGCCAAGGTCATTTCACCTTTTCGAATAATACCGGCGATCACAACCGAATCGGGCAGACCAAGATCCTTGATTTGCGTACCCACAGCAGGAGCACCAACCGGAATTTTCTCTTCCACGAGGGAATATTGTCCGCGGCGCAGCTTTAATAATGTCATCATGTCACCCAGGGACATTTCCTCTTGGATCAAACTCGAGATCAATTCAGCTTGATTGACTGCCACATCCACATGGAATACATTACCGAAGAGCCAGGCATCGCGAGGGTTATTTACCCGGGCGATCGTCCGATTGGTTTTGTAGCGTTCACGCACAAAATAGCACAAAGCCAGGTTGATCTCATCAACCGTTGTGGTAGCTGCCATCACCTGCGCCTGTGCGATACCGGCCGACTCCAATACTTCTGCTTCCAGGGGATTACCTTCAATAATGGATTCGGTGGGAAGTTCTTTATGTAGTTGGGCAAGGATTTCTTTACGATTTTCAATGATGCGAACATCGTGACCTTGGTTGACTAAAATCCGCGCCAATTGAGCGCCTGTACGTCCGCCGCCAACTATGACGACTATCATTTCTTCACCTCCAGCGGTTTCAGGCAAATCTTCTTACGCATATTTTCTACACCTTCAAAGGTCGCGCTGATATGAAGTACATCACCGGCTTTTACTACCGTCTCATTCCCCGGCATGACTGCTTTTCCGGCACGGGTTAATGCCACGGGGATACAGTTGTCACAAGCAATCAAGTCTTCAACAGTCCTACCCGACATTTCCTTATTGATGATCAGTTCATAAATCTCGACTTCACCATTTCCAGCCGAGAAAACAGTATGCATGTCATTATGGTAAAGAAGCTCTTCAATTCGTTGAGCACCCCAAGTGGTCGATGAAACATATTGAATGCCAAAAGTCTCGAACAATGCCCTTAATTTGGGACTGTAATTTCGCACAACGACGGTCTGAACATTAAAAACGGTTCGAGCGATGTGTGCTACCACTACATTCAACGCATCAGAATTGGTAACTGCTGCTAATGCCTCGCATTGCTCAATTCCAGCCCGGCGCAATACATCTTGATTTAAAGCGTCACCTTCAATCGTCCGGCCTTGAAAATCAGACGGAAGATTATGCAAGGCAGCCGGCACCTGATCGATCACAGCGACTTCATGATCACGCTGATATAAACGGGTGGCAAGATCCACTCCTAAACGACCACAACCGACAACAATGATTTTCATACTTATTCCTTAACCACCATACCTGGGTTAATCTACCTGGTATGGTACTTCAATAATGACTATGTTCTTCGTGTTGAAGAGCACTTTTCGCAGCGTATCGGCTGTCCGCGTATGCAGTAAGTTACTCCAATTGTGCTTGGGTATGAACTGCGGAACGACCACCGTTATCATCTCATTAGGTTTCCGAAGAGTATCCAACTCAGAGATATATTCGAGTAACGGTTCAATGAATAACCGGTAGGGTGATTCGATGATCACCAAGCGTAACCCATCACCCCAGGTTTCCCATTTTGCCTGGATCTTGGCCGACTCTTGCGGATCGATGGAGATATGCACAGCCGTAATATCATCAGAAAGAGTATGGGCATAGCGTAAGGCCGCTAATGTACCCCGATGAACACCACTCACGGGAATAATGACACGGTTCCGTGATATTGCCGGGTTATGGGTAAAGTTATCCAGGGTTAGATTTTTTGCGAGCGTACGGTAATGACGATGAATCCCTATAAAACCTACAACCAAAATGGGGATCAGGATCAAAACGATATAGGCGCCGCTTGTAAATTTTGTTATGGAGAAGATGATCGCCACAACAAAGGTCATAACCGATCCGATCCCGTTGACGACCATTTTGAAGATCCAACCTTTATCAAATTGCAAGGTTGAACCGCGCTCTTTGACCTCTTCTCCGGGCTTCAAATGTCCACATTTCCACCAACGAAGCGCCATACCAAATTGCGATAAAGTGAAGGAAGTGAACACACCGATCGCATACAAAGGGATCAAAGCCGTTACACTGGCCCTGAAAAGGATGATCAAACCACAGGCTACCAAAGCCAATGCAACAATACCACGTGAATAGACCAAACGGCTTCCACGATAGGTAAATTGACGGGGAATAAAGCCATCTGCAGCTACCAAAGCACTTAACCGGGGAAAATCGGCAAAGGCGGTATTGGCGGCCATGATCAAGATCACTGTAGCTGATATGATGGTGAGTATGTAAAAGATCCCTTGATTACCGTAAATCGTCCGAGCGATTTGGGATATCAAAGCTTCCCGTTCGGATGGCATAGCCTGAACATAATGACCAAGGATGGTGATGCCAAGCATTAAAGAACCAAGAATAAAACCCATCCATATGAGGGTTTTTCCGGCGTTCTTACTGCGTGGCTCTTTAAAAGCAGTAATACCATTTGAAATGGCTTCAACACCGGTAACAGCGCTGGTTCCACTGGAAAAGGCTTTGAGCAATAAAAATAAAGAAATCGCCTGGACAGTTCCGATCTCACCCATGATATCCATGGGAGGATTGGAGACTATTCCCAAAGAACCTAATGCCAACTGAACAAAGCCGATCGCCACGGTAATATACATCATGACTAAAAAGAAATAGGTTGGGATAGCAAACGCTGCGCCGGATTCTTTAACCCCGCGTAGGTTTACCAACATGACAAACAAAACCAGGACAACGGAAATCCAAACCCGATATTCATATAAAGCGGGAAAAGCAGAGACAAACTGTAAGACACCGGAGGAAACCGACACTGAGACTGTCAAAATATAATCGGTTAACAATGAAGCTGCGGCAACCAGTGCCGGTATTTCACCTAAGTTATCACGGGCTACAATATAAGCGCCGCCTCCGCCAGGGTAAGCGTGGATTGTTTGTTCATAAGAAATCACCAAAATAGTCAATAAAACGACGATGGCGATAGCCAGTGGAATGGCATACTGGAGGGCTGACATGCCGGCTGCGGCCAGAATGATGAGCAACTCCATAGGGCCATACGCAACTGACGACATGGCATCTGATGAAAAAACAGCCAGCCCAATGAACTTACCAATGGTCTGGTGTGGGGCATCGGCTGTACTCAGGGGCCGGCCGATCAACCATGTACTAATACTATGTCCCGGCTTATATTCTGTGGCTCTACGTAATACCGTTGAGCCATTCTTTTCTTCAATATTCATGCTACCATTTCTTTTCAGACCCGAGGTCTACCGAAAATGTTACAATTACTGCACAAAGGCAGGGATTATACTTCTCTGTCATTAAGACGTCAAGACAACATCCTTGCTATATCATGGAATTGTCAAGACATGTATTATATCGCTAATTAGATGGTCAGGATTATGAGTAACGGAGTTGAAATGACACATGAGTTTCACCACCCGACAAAAGTAGCTATTGTAGGGCTTGGGAATGTAGGTGCTTCCTTAGCCTTTGCGCTTACCATCAACGGTCTGGCCAAGGAGATGGTCCTCATCGATGCCAACCGGGCAAAAGCAGAGGGGGAAGCCATGGATCTAAACCATACCGTTCCATTAACCCAGCCGGCAAAAATATGGGCTGGGGATTATACCGATTGCGCAGGGGCAGCCGTCACTGTGATTACCGCCGGTAGCGCTCAAAAGCCGGGAGAAACCCGCCTGGATCTGGCCGGACGGAATGCCAACATATTCCGCCAGATAGTTCCGGAGATTGTAAAGAATAACCCAACCGGCATTATCATTGTCGCCTCCAATCCTGTTGATGTCCTTACGTATGCCGCCTGGAAGATCTCCGGCTTGCCATCTGCCCGGGTGATCGGCAGCGGGACGTTGTTGGATACAGCCCGGTTTCGATATCTGCTGAGTCAAAAATTTGATGTGGATGCGCGCTCTGTGCATGCCTACGTCATCGGTGAACACGGCGACAGCGAAGTACCTGTTTGGTCCTTGGCCAATATCGGTGGAATGCGTTTACCCGTCTTTTGCGCTGCCAACGGATTAAGCTGCGAGCAAAGCAATTTGGATGATATTTTCACACAAACCCGGAACGCGGCTTATGAGATCATTCAAAGGAAAGGGGCTACCTATTATGCCATCGGCGTTGGGCTGATGCGAATCATGGAAGCTATCATCCGTGATCAAGGTACTGTCCTATCCGTTTCTACATTAATAAGGGATTATTACTGCATCAATGATGTCTACCTTAGCCTGCCTTCGGTCATTGATGCTGAGGGTGTTGTCCGCAGTTTACGGTTGGACCTGGATGAGCAGGAGATGACCGGGTTATGCCATTCGGCAGAGGTACTCAAATCCACGCTAAAAACAATCGGTTTCTAGCGGTAAAAAAAATGTGCTTTCAGATCATGGAAGTAGTTCGCGGTTGCGCTTGGTTTAGGCTTTTACTTTATATAATTCGACAAAATCAACGAATTTTTGATACAAACGATCATACAGCGTACTGTCTTCTGATTGAAAG
>DATMYN010000028.1:0-21008 GCA_035560875.1 Longilinea sp.
AATTCGTATTCGTCTCAAGGCTTATGACCATCGGGTCTTAGACCAGTCCGCTAAACGCATTGTCGAAACCGCCGAACGCAGCGGTGCCCGGGTTATGGGACCTGTCCCCTTACCCACCAAGATCGAAAAGTTTACCGTCCGTCGCTCAACCTTTATTGATAAAGACAGCCAGGAACACTTTGAGATCCGCACCCATAACCGCCTGATCGATGTCATGGATCCTGATTCTAAAACCATCGATATGCTCATGCGCCTCAACCTGCCCGCCGGTGTAGATATCGAGATCAAGATCTAATATCGGTTTATGATCATTCTTGGTAGTGGCGGGTTTTATACCCGCCATTACTTTTTAATCTAAGCGGTGGCAGGTTCTGCGGTTTCTGTACCCTCTCGCAAGGTCCCTTTTAGGAGAAACCCGCCATCACGGTTAATGTTGGTAGCGGTAATTTCCAATCCCACCTTTTTTCTTGGTAGTGGCGGGTTCCAAACCCGCCATGGCAATTATTGATGGTGACTTCAAGTTCTGCGGTTTCTGCACCCTCTCGAAGGGTCCCTTTTAGGGGAAACCCGCCATCCCGGATCTGAATAATCTTCCCCCTGCCTACGTCAAAGACAACGATCAAACCCCAGACAGCGTTTTTTGTAAAGCCGTTTCAAGATTGGGGAATAGAAACGAATATCCACTTTCAATCAGACGCTGCGGCATCACTTTTTGCCCGTCCAACACCAGCGTACTCATTTCTCCAAGAAGCAATCGTAAAGCGAACCCGGGTATGGGCAGCCAAAAGGGACGCCGGAGGATCCTGGCTGTAGCTTGGCCAAATTCTCGGTTGTTGGCCGGGTTAGGGGAGGTGAGGTTATAGATACCCTGGCATTCGCCATGACCGGTAAGGTGAACGATGGCATCCACCAGATCGGAGAGACTGATCCATGAAAGCCATTGGCGTCCCGTGCCTAATGGGCCGCCTGCGTAGTAGTGGATCGGCAGAAGCATGCGTGGTAAAGCCCCGGATTTTTTATCCAGCACAACCCCAATTCGAGTAACGATCCGCCGTACCCTTGCCTGTTCGACCGCCAGCGTGGAGGCTTCCCACTTTTGGCAGGTCTGGGCGAGAAAATCCGAACCATACGGCGAGGTTTCTATGAATGTTTGGGTTTCGGCAGTACCGTAAGCGCCAATAGCCGAGGCTTGGAGAAAGAATTCCGGTTTATGCCGGGCTGAGATCACCGCCGCAGCTAAAACTTCACCGGCATGCTGCCGGCTTTCTTGGATCTGTTTTTTTCTTTCGGCTGTCCACCGGCCGGAGCCAATGCTTTCCCCGGCCAGGTTGATGACCCCGTCTACCTTTTCTATGATCTGACCCCATTCCCCCGGGTCTTTACCGTTCCAAGTAAGGTACTGTATGCCACCCGGAGAAACCCGGGCAGGATCACGTGTTAACACCGTTACCTGATGTCCCAATTCAATATACCGTTTTGAGAGGGCAATTCCAATCATTCCAGTTCCACCGGCGATCAATACATGCATACTTGCCTCTAATTTCCTTGTAGCGGATCTAATTCCTTATAACACCATTATAGCCATCCAATTATCGGTTTACGGCGGATTTGAACGTTCGTATACCCTTTTATCTCATTATGTACCCAGTTGGAATACCAATACGAATTCGCTACAATATAAGTACAACCATTTTTTGCATACGGTGTGGAGGGATAAATGAAGAATGTGCGATTATCTATCCTTATTGGTATGCTTGTGTTAGTCATTAGCGGTTGTGCCGGTAGTAATGATCAGGCTCAGGTGGGTAATTGGATCTGGGAAGATTTGAACCAAAACGGGATCCAAGACGACGGTGAAGAAGGCATTGATAATGTTCAGGTCACCTTGCTGACGGCGGATGGGACCATGGTCGACCGGATCACCACCGGCGCGGATGGGATCTATGTTTTCAGCCATGTACCCGCCGGAGATTACCGGGTTTCCGTCGACGCCCCGTTTGAGTGGTTCTTTTCCCCCATGGATGCAGGAAATGATGATGAACGTGACAGTGATTTTGACCCCGATATGTACATAACTGAAGTGTTCCACGTTGATCCCAGTGACGATGAAAACACGATCGATGCGGGTATGTTTTATTATGTTTTCACCGAATATACACCTACCCCTGAAGCGACCTATACGCCAGAAGAACCCACCCAGTGCCGCTGCAGCGACCCAGGGGTGGTGCTGGAACCCAACCCGTGCACCTGGGATGATGCCGGCTTGTGCAGCGGGTGGACATCCCTGTGCCATGAGAACGGCGTTGACCCGGAAGGATTATTCAGCGACGGCACCCAGTTATGCGCCTTTGGCTGCTGTGTGGTGCTGCACTGCCCCTAAGTGGGGGGGAGATATGCCTTCTCCAAGTGAAATTTCCTTGGAGAAGGCATATTCCTTGGTATAATAGCTGATATAAACAAAAGATGCTGTCAGACAGCAGATATTGCTGCCATTTCCCTCCCTTTTCCCCCTAGCAATATTCATGGTTCGCGGTATAATAGCACGGTTTGGTAAATAACCAAACGGCGCAGTGCAAGAGTTGACCGCCTGGATGCGACCACAAAACAAGTGTCGCTTCTACGGCCTCCTGACTACACTGTTGAGAGATGATGCAACCAGGCCCAGGTTGACAGTCTCTACTACATTTTACAGAAAGGACAACCGAACATGTTCAAAGGGCTGATAGGCAAGAAAATCGGCATGACCCAGATTTTCGATGAAACCGGTTTAGCAATTCCGGTAACCCTCATTGAAGCTGGGCCTTGTTACGTTACACAGGTATGTGCCCCAGTCAAAGAAGGCTATTCTGCGGTGCAGCTTGGTTTCGATGAAGTCAAACCCAAACGGTTGACCGGCGGTGAGTTAGGGCATTTGAAACGCAATAACTTACCTCCCATGCGGTTCCTGCGCGAATTCCGCGCAAAAGACCCCCAAGTCCAGGAAGGTGAAAAGGTTGATGTAAACCTGTTCGCATTAGGCGACCGGGTTGATGTTGTTGGCACAAGCAAAGGTAAAGGTTTCGCAGGCGCCGTCAAACGGTACCATTTCAAAGGCGGACCGAAAACCCATGGTCAATCTGACCGCCACCGTGCCCCTGGATCTCGCGGCTCTGGTACTACTCCTGGCCGTGTTTATAAGGGTTCGCGTGGGCCTGGTCATATGGGCGATGACCGCGTCACCGCTCAGAACCTACGTGTTGTCCTGGTGGACAGCGAGCGGAATATCTTGGGCGTCAGCGGCTCCATCCCCGGAGCTCGCAACGGCCTGGTTATGATCCGTGAAGCGCGCAAAGCGTGATGGAATCCCAGGACTAGGAGTTTAGAGCTATGAAGGTAGACGTCTTAAACATGGACGGTAAGAAGGTCGGGTCGGTAGAATTATCGCCCTTGATCTTTGAAGCCGATGTTCGTCCGGATTTGATGCACCAGGCATTCGTTCGCCAAATGGCTAATGCCCGCCTGGGCACACATGATACCAAAACCCGCAGTGAAGTTGCTGGTGGCGGCCGAAAACCTTGGCGTCAAAAAGGTACCGGCCGGGCTCGCCAGGGTTCAACTCGTTCACCCATTTGGAAGGGTGGTGGTAAAGCCCATACACCCCATCCACACGGATATGATCTGCAGATGCCGCGCAAAATGCGCCGGGCAGCGCTTTGTTCAGCCTTGTCTGAAAAAGCAGCCAATGCGGGTATTGTGGTAGTAAAAGAATTAAAGCTGGCTGAGCCAAAGACACGCTTAATGGCCACTTCGCTCAACGCCCTGGTGGGCGAAAACAGCGCTTTGGTCTTGATCCCTGAAAAGGGCGAGGCGTACGAAGGCATCATCCGCGCTACCAATAACATCCCCGATGCCAAGGTCCTTCTGGCTGGTTACCTCAATATCTACGACTTGTTGAAATTCGACAAGATTGTAATACCGGTAGCTGCACTAGATACCATCCAGGCGAATTTGGGGTAGGAGGCAGACGATGACCGATTTATTTAGAGTTATTCGCCGCCCAATCGTGACGGAAAAATCGAATTACCTTTCCACTACTCTGCACCAGTACGTGTTCGAGGTTGCCGGTGACGCCACCCGCACCCAGGTCAAAGAAGCAGTGGAAAAGGCATTCAAAGTAACTGTAGTGCGTGTGAACGTTGTCAACGTTCCTGCCAAACACACCCGCCGAGCTCGAAATCGCCGTTTAGGCGTTCGTAATCCAGGTTACCGTAAAGCGATGGTGACTCTGGTCGAAGGCGACCGAATCCCGTTGTTTGAAGGGGTGGAGTAATGGCTATTAAGGTTTACAAACCGACAACCCCCGGTCTGCGTGGAATGACCGGTTATACCTTTGATGAGATCACCAAGTCGAAACCCGAACGCTCCCTGATCGTCCTGCGCACCGCTCATGGCGGACGCAATGCCCAGGGTAAAGTAACCGTTCGGCATCAGGGTGGTGGGCACCGCCAATATATTCGTATGGTTGATTTCCGCCGTGATAAGCTGAATATCCCCGCCAAGGTGGCTGCGATCGAATACGATCCCAACCGCACCGCCCGCATTGCACTCTTGTTCTATGCGGATGGCGAGAAACGCTACATCGTAGCTCCGGTTGGGCTCAAAGTTGGCGATACCGTAGTTTCAGGCCCTCAGTCTGAAATTCGGGTTGGCAACAGCATGCCCATTGCAAATATCCCGGTTGGTACGATGATCCACAACGTTGAGTTAGCCCAAGGCCGTGGTGGTCAATTGGTTCGCTCAGCCGGTGGAGCCGCTCAGCTTTTAGCTAAAGAGGGCGATTATGCTCAGGTTCGCCTCCCCTCCGGTGAAGTACGGCTGGTCCGCCAGGTGTGCTACGCTACGATTGGGCAGGTAGGAAACCTTGAACACAGTAACGTAAAATTGGGCAAAGCCGGCCGCAAACTGCACATGGGCATCCGCCCGACAGTTCGTGGTACAGCGATGAGCCCCCGCGATCACCCGCACGGTGGTGGTGAAGGCCGCCAACCGACTGGTATGCCGGGTCCCAAGAGCCCGTGGGGTAAACCCACGCGTGGTTATAAGACCCGCCGCAATAAATCGACGAACAAGTTCATTGTCCGGCGCCGTAATGCGGGCAACTAATTAACCGGCTAATGGATTGTGAGCGAGAAAGAGGAACGAGACTATGTCACGATCGCTAAAAAAAGGGCCGTATATTGAGCCCAAATTGCTGAAAAAGATTGAGACGATGAATACCAAGGGCGAAAAGAAAGTCATCCGCACCTGGAGCCGCGACAGCACCATCTTCCCCCAGATGGTAGGTCATACCATCGCAGTGCATGATGGTCGCCGGCACGTCCCGATCTATGTCACCGAGAATATGGTCGGCCACCACTTGGGTGAATTTGCACCCACCCGCCATTTCCGCGGCCACTTATCTGAGAAAGCCAGCAGCACGAAAGGATAGAAAAAATGGCAAATGATATTCGTGCTTATCTGAGTAATTGTGGTGTCTCTGCGCAGAAAATGCGCCTGGTGATCAATATGATCCGCGGCAAAAATGCCGTAGAGGCGATAACCCTGCTGAAGTTCACCCCCAAAGAAGCTGCCCGTAAGTTGAGCAAGTTGTTGGCTTCAGCCGTTGCAAATGGTGAAGAGAACTTCGGTGTAAGCCGTGAAGATCTGTATATCTATGAGATCAAAGCGGACGAAGCTCCCACCCGTAAATGGCGCCGTTTTGGGGCTCGTGGTCGCTTCAAGCCTTTGTTACGCCGGTCTGCGCACGTCACCGTCGTACTGCGTGAGAGAGTATAACTGGCCGGGTTGATCCGCAGACCAGTTGCAATAGGAACCAGGAGACATTATGGGTCGTAAAGTTCATCCGATAGGTTTTCGTCTGGGTGTCCATCAACCGTGGGAAGGGCGTTGGTATGCTGAGGGAGCCGAGTATACTACCCAACTTCACCAGGATTTCGCCATCCGCAAGCTTATCCATAAACAAGCTGATAAAGCTGGCGTTTCCCAGGTGGAAGTCGAACGCTTCCCCGGTAAGGTGAAGATCGTCGTCCATACGGCGAAACCGGGCATCTTGATTGGTCGTAAGGGCGATGCTGTAAAGATCATCCGGCAAGAGCTGGAAGGCCTTACAGGTAAGAAGATCGACCTTGAGATCAAGGAGATCAAATCTCCGGATTGCGATGCTTATCTTGTAGCTATGAATATCGCCGGTCAAATCGAACGGCGTGTCAGCTACCGCCGGGCCATGAAGCGTGCTATCCAGCAAGCCATGCGCCAGGGTGCAGGTGGCATCAAGATCGAAGTTTCTGGCCGCCTCAGCGGTGCAGAAATGGCTCGCGAAGTAAAACTGCGTGAAGGTCGTGTACCTTTGCAGACACTGCGTGCCAATATCGACTTTGCCCGTGGCGAAGCATTAACCACCTATGGCCGCATCGGCGTAAAGGTGTGGGTGTATTTGGGTGAAGTATTGCCAGGTGTGGAAGAGAAAGTTGAATCCACCGAGGGCGTGTACGTTAGCGAATAATCCTGCGCCGGAGTCAAGCGCCGGTAAGATTAAAGAGGTACTGCTATGTTGATGCCAAAACGTGTAAAGTGGCGCAAACAACAGCGCGGTCACATGCGGGGCCTGGCCCTGCGCGGGGCTGAAATGAATTATGGTGAGTACGCTCTCCAGGCTTTAGAGCCCGGATGGATTACGGCTCGCCAGATCGAAGCTGCCCGCCGCACGATCGTGCATTCGATGAAGCGTCATGGCAAGGTATGGATCCGCATTTTCCCGGATAAACCCTACACTCGGAAACCACCAGAGACTCGTATGGGTAAAGGTAAGGGAAATGTGGAGTATTGGGTGGCTGTCGTTCGTCCCGGACGGATCATGTTCGAGATCAGCGGCATGGACCATGATGAGGCGGTGGAAGCATTACACCAGGCTTCCTACAAGTTCTCCGTCAAGACCAGAGTTATCGCCCGCCATGAGGGCACAGGAGAACACGCATGAAACCGTCAGAAATTCGGAATTTATCGTCCGCAGAAATAACTAACCGGCTGGAAGATGCTCGCCAGGAATTAATGAACCTGCGCTTTCAGATCGTCACCGGCCAGCAGACTGATACCAGTCGCTTAAAAGTGACCCGTCGTTTGATCGCCCAATATGAGACTATTGCGCGTGAGATCGAGCTGGCGGCAAATAAGGAAGGTGCCAAATGAACAACCGACGCCGGATGATTGGTGTTGTCACCAGTAACAAAATGATGAAAACGGTAGTTGTTGAGATCACTCGCAGTTACCGGCACCCTGTGTACAAGAAGGTTGTCCATTCTCTTAAACGGGTAAAAGCCCACGATGAGATGGAATGCCAGATCGGTGATGAGGTGCAAATTGTGGAAAGCGCTCCCCTCTCAGCTCAAAAACGCTGGGTAGTGGAAAAGGTCATCAAGCGCGAAGGCAAAGCCATCGATGTGGCTGAGGGAGTATAGTCAATGATTCAGCAGGAATCTCGTCTTAAAGTAGCGGATAATACCGGTGCGCGCGAGCTGCTAGTCATCCACATCATGGGCGGCTCCAGACGCAAATACGGTTATGTTGGCGATGTAGTTGTAGGAACGGTCAAATCAGCTGCACCGCAAGGAACAGTCAAGAAAAGCGAAATCGTAAAGGCAGTCATTGTACGCTGCTCCAAAGAGTGGCGCCGTGAAGATGGTTCTTCCATCCGCTTTGACGATAATGCGGCTGTTATCCTGGATACCGATGGCCAGAATCCCAAGGGAACGCGTATCTTTGGCCCAGTGGCTCGCGAGCTGCGGGAAAAAGGGTTCATGAAGATCGTCTCTCTAGCCCCGGAAGTAATATAGGGACAAGGAGAGCAGGAGCGAAGCCATGAAGTTAAAGATTCGAAAAGGTGATCTGGTTGAAGTGATCAGCGGCCGCCTGGAAGACAAAGGCAAACGCGGCGAAGTTATTGGGGTAGATCCCGATAAGAACCGTGTTACGGTGCAAGGTGTCAATATGCGCACCAAACACCAACGCCAAATGCAGACCCAGGGCCGTACGATCAACCCCGGTAAGGTGCGCTTTGAAGCGCCCATTCATGCCAGCAACGTAATGTTGGTTTGCCGGAAGTGCAATAAGGCTACCCGTGTGGGTTTGTCTCGTGAGGGTGAAAAAACCGCTCGCGTTTGCAAAGAATGCAATGCCCACATTGATGAATAGGCCTTGGGAGCGCAATCATGAATAGAATGCAAGAACTTTTTCAAAAAGAAGTAAAGCCTGCCTTAGCCAAGGATCTTGGTCTGAAGAACGTCAATGAGATCCCCCACATCAAAAAAGTTGTGGTGAACATTGGTATGGGCGAGGCATTGGATAACCCCAAGGCTTTAGATGCCGCAGTGGGCGATTTGACGGCAATTACCGGCCAAAAACCGGTGGTTACCAAAGCCCGCGTGAGCATTGCCAACTTCAAACTGCGTGAGGGACGCACCATTGGTGCGATGGTAACCCTGCGCGGCGAGAAAATGTGGGCTTTCCTTGACCGGTTACTAAACATCGTGCTGCCGCGCGTTCGTGATTTCCGCGGTATTTCGCCCGATGCATTTGATGGCCGCGGCAATTACACGCTCGGTCTTCGGGAACAAATCATCTTCCCAGAGATCGAATATGACAAAGTGGACAAAGTGCGTGGCATGGAAATCACAATCGTGACATCAGCTGAAAACGACGACCAGTCGCGTCGGATGCTGGCAATGCTCGGCATGCCATTCAGAAAGGGTTAGTATGGCTAAAAAGTGCATGAATTATCGTGAACAACGGCGTAAATACGCCATTCAGGTGCGCAATCGCTGCAAACGCTGCGGACGTCCGCGTGGTTACATGCGTCGGTTCGGACTGTGCCGAATTTGCTTCCGCGAACTGGCATTGGAAGGCGAAATCCCCGGCGTAACCAAGTCGTCTTGGTAGCGCCAGACCGGAGGTAGAGCGATGAGTGTAGTAAATGATCCAATTGCTGATATGCTGACTCGCATCCGGAATGGCGTCATGATTGGCCTTTCCGTGGTAGCGATGCCGAACTCCAAGATCAAGGTAGAAATTGCCCGAATTCTCAAGGAGGAAGGCTTTATCGAGGGGTTTGAAGTTGCCGATCCTGAAACAGCAGGTTTTTCGCCTGTTTTAAGAGTTCGCCTGAAATACATTGGCGAACGCCGGCAGCGTAAACCGGTAATCACCGGTATTGTGCGGGTAAGTCGTCCCGGATGCCGTGTCTACACACAGCGGGAGGAAATTCCCTGGGTGCTGTCTGGCCTGGGTATGTGTATCCTCTCCACCCCCAAGGGTGTGATGACCGGTACACGCGCTCATCAATTGGGCGTAGGTGGCGAAATCCTGTGCAAGGTTTGGTAAGCCCTGGTGGCGAAAAGGAGGTAGTACAGTGTCTCGTATAGGTCGTTTGCCAGTGGTAGTTCCAAGCGGTGTGCAGGTCGCTATCAATGGGAGTGAAGTAAGCGTAAAAGGCCCTAAGGGCGAAATGAAACGCCTATTTTCCCCACGCGTTGGCATCGCCCTGGAAGATAACCAGGTGCTGGTGACACGTGGCTCTGATGAGCCGAGTCTGCGTGCTTTGCATGGAACAACCCGTGCTGTTATTGCTAACATGGTAAAAGGTGTAAGCACCGGTTTTACTACTGTGTTGGAGATCGATGGCGTGGGATACCGCGCCGAGATGGATGGTCAAAACCTGGTCCTTAACCTTGGTTATTCACACCCGGTTGTGATCGAACCCATCGAAGGTATCTCCTTTGAAGCAGATGTCAAAGTCCGGCAGGTCAAGGTCAATGGCTATGATAAAGAAGTTGTTGGCCAGATCGCATCGGATATCCGCAAACTGCGCCCGCCTGAGCCCTACAAGGGTAAGGGTATCCATTATTTGGGCGAGAAGATTCGCCGCAAAGCCGGTAAATCGGGTAAAGGCAAAGGCGGAAAGAAGTAGGTGAGAGCGTATGACTAAATTAACTCGTGCAGAAGCAAGATTACGTCGGCATGCTCGTGTGCGCAAGACTATTTCCGGTTCGGCTAGCCGACCGCGCCTGGCTGTTTTCCGCAGTACTGCGGAGATCTACGCCCAGGTGATCGATGACGAGCGCGGTTTTACGCTGGCATCCGCTTCCAGCATTGATAGTGGACTGCGTGAACAAATGAAAGGCCTGAAAAAGTCGGAACAGGCCCGCCTGGTCGGAAAAGCTGTTGCTGAACGGGCAAAATCAAATGGTATCACCCAGGTTGTTTTTGACCGCGGCGGTTTTAGGTACTTCGGCCGTGTCAAGGCTCTGGCAGATGCAGCTCGTGAAGCCGGCCTGCAGTTCTAACCGAAAGAGAAAATAGAGGGCCTGATATTATGGAAATGACCGAATATCAATCACTGGAACAGCAGTATGACGAACGCGTTATCGAAATTGCCCGTGTAGCCAAAGTGGTAAAGGGTGGCCGGCGCTTCCAGTTCCGTGTCACCATTGTCACCGGCGACGATAAAGGTCGCATTGGTATGGGCATCGGTAAAGCCAATGCTGTCCCGGATGCTATGCGTAAGGCCACTGATCGTGCTCATAAGAACATGCACTCAGTGGTTACCTCAAACTCTACCATCCCCCACGAGGTGATCGGTCGAGTATCAGGGGCAAAAGTTCTGCTGAAACCTGCATCCCCCGGTACGGGTGTTATCGCAGCAGGTGGCGTGCGCGCTGTTTGTGAAGCCGCCGGCATCCGCGATATCCTCACAAAATCCCTGGGGAGCGCCAATGTGCTCAATGTGGTCAAAGCAACTTTTGTAGCTCTGGAACAATTACAATCCCCCGAGGATGTGGCTGCCCACCGCGGTAAACCTTTACGCGATGTGCAACCTTACTGGGAACGGAGGAAGAATGCCTAAGGCAAAGACTGAAAAAGCGAAGAAGAAATTCTTACGTATTACTCTCGTCAGAAGTGCCATTGGTTACTCCGTGACGCACAAACAAACGGTGCGTGCTTTAGGGCTGCATCGTATGAACCAGTCTGTAGTGCACGAAGATACTCCTACCCTGCGGGGTATGTTATCAAAAGTGAACCACCTGGTAGTTATTGAGGAGCAGGTAGAGGAATGAAATTACACGATCTGCAACCCAATGTGGGCTCTACCAAAGAGCGCAAGCGCGTTGGTCATGGTATCTCTGCCGGACAGGGTAAAACCTGCGGGCGCGGTACCAAAGGCCAAGGCTCTCGCCGTGGTACAGGCGGTCACCTTACCCATCAGGGTGGTAACCTGCCTTTCTACCGCCATTTGCCTTTCATTCGTGGTGAAGGGTTTACTCCCCCGAACCGCGTTGAATATGCCGAGTTCAATGTCGATCAACTGGCCGAATTACCCGCCAAATCAGAGGTTTCCCCTGAAAAGTTGGTAGAAATGGGCTGGCTGCGTAATACCAAACAGCCTGTGGCTATGTTGGGCCGTGGTGAACTTAGCGTCGCGCTGACGGTGCGTGTGCACCGCATCAGTAAGAGTGCTCGCGAAAAGATCGAAAAAGCGGGCGGTACGGTCGAGATAATCGGCTAATAACTATGAACAACGAGGAGGCCTACGAATGAAGCGTTCGGCCTGGCGTTTCCTATGGAAATCAGAGGATATCCGCAAGAAGCTGCTCATTACTTTGGGTATCCTCATCCTCTTCCGGTTAGCGGCAAATATCCCCGCCCCGGGAGTTAACCGCGCTGTGATCGAAAGCCTGGTAAATAACGGATCGGCTGCTGGCAGTCTGTTGGGCTTGCTGGATATGCTTGCTGGTGGAACCGTATCGCACTTTTCCATCCTGGCTATGTCGGTCTACCCGTACATCACAGCTCAGATCATCCTGCAGCTACTGGCCCCCATCATCCCGGCCCTGGAACGCAGGATGAAAGAAAACCCGCGCGAAGGCCAGAAGTTCATGGATAAATGGACGATGATCCTTACCGTCCCCATGGCCCTGCTTTCAGCGTTCGGGCAGATCAACATTTTTACCCAATTGGCCGGCGGTCAATCGGTACTGGATAACTACGGTTTTACCGGCACCGCCCTTCTGCCGACCTTGGCTACACTATTCAGCATGGTGGCTGGTACGATGCTGGGTGTTTGGCTGGGTCAGTTGATCTCCGAGTTCGGTATCCCGAATCAGGGTTTATCATTGATCATCTTTGCCGGTATCGTCAGCCAGATCGGTCCAAACCTGCTAAACATCTTCCAAGACCAAACAAATTGGTGGTGGATGTTGATCTTGGTGCTGTTGATCCTTGTGCTTACGATATTTGCGATCGTGTTCGTGCAGCAAGGCCGCCGGAATGTGCCTGTGCTCTTCCCGGGCCGCCGCATCGGCAACCGCCAAACTATGCCCGTCCGCAGCAGCTTACCCCTGATGGTTAATATGGCCGGCATGATCCCATTGATCTTCGCCCAATCCTTGTTAACCTTCCCTGCCATTCTGGCAAGCTTTTTCCAAAGCTCACAGACAGACTGGGTTAAGAATTTAGCGGATGGCATCGCCAATATTTTCAGCGGTAGCAGCGTTATTTACTCCATCCTGTACATTTTGATGGTCATTGGTTTCACCTTCTTCTATACGGATGTTCTTTTCCAACAGCAGAATTATGGTGACAACCTGAAACGCCAGGGCGCCAAGGTGCCCGGTATTACCGCCGGTGCTCAGACCCAAAGTTACCTGAACAAGGTCCAACGACGCATCACCCTTCCGGGTGCCGTCTTCCTCGGACTTGTTGCCGGTCTGCCTTACATCCTGCGCTTGATCATGCCAATCACTGGAAGAAGTCTGTTCCTGATCTCCGCAGCCGGGTTGCTGATCGTTGTAGGTGTTGTCCGCGATACCTTTAACATCATCGATGCCGAACTCAAGCTGCATGGATATCAAGAGAGCTTGTTGAAAGGCTAGAATGGCAACCTATATCGTTCTTCTGGGACCACCTGGGGCAGGTAAAGGGACACAGGCCGAGATCATTTCGGAACGCTACGATCTTGTCCATGTCTCATCGGGTGATATCTTTCGGGAGAACCTAAAAAATCAGACGGAACTGGGGAAACACGCCAATACATTCATTGCGCGTGGAGAACTGGTGCCTGATGATGTGACGATTGCAATGATCCGCGAACGCCTGAGCAGACCGGATTGCGTGAAGGGAGCCCTTTTGGATGGCTTCCCGCGCACACCCGCTCAGGCGGTCGCTCTGGATAAAATGCTGGCCGAAACAGGCGCAAGTGTCTCTTGTGTTCCTTACATCAATGTACCCCCAGAGGTATTGACGGAACGCTTGACCGGACGCTTCACCTGCCGTGCCCAAGGCCATGTTTATCATATTAAATTCAACCCCCCGAAGGTGGCGGGTGTATGTGATGAAGATGGCTCAGAACTTTACCAACGTGAAGACGATCGTGCTGAAACCGTTAAGAATCGAATTTCGGTATATTTCCAGCAGACTGCCCCGTTGATCGATTATTACCGCAGCAAAGGTAAGTTAGTGGAGATCGATGGGACCCAATCCATCGAGACCGTAACCGGACTACTGCTTGCGGCCATTAAACGGTGAAATTATGAGCTGGGATCGTCAGATCAATATCAAAAGCAAACAAGAATTAACGGTCATGCAGGACGCCGGCCGGATCAACGCAGAAGCTTTAGCGGCTGCGCGAGAGGCTATTGTTCCCGGGGCAACCACTGCGGATGTAAATGCCGCTGCGGAAGAGGTATTAAAACGCTATGGCGTTTTTTCCCCTTTCAAGAATTACCCTGGGCCTTACCCTTATCCGGCAAGCACTTGCGTGAGCGTAAATGATGAATTGGTGCATGGCATCCCGAACAAGAAACGCAAACTAAAAGAAGGCGATATTGTTTCGGTCGATTGCGGGACGGTTTATGAAGGCTTTGTTGGTGATTCAGCCTTTACCGCCCCGGTCGGTAAGATCAACCCTGCCGCGCAAAATCTGTTGACTGTAACAGAAAATGCGTTATATGTGGGTATCGAACAAATGAAAGTCGGTAACCACGTAGGTGATATTGGTTATGCCATACAACAGTATGTAGAGAACTTGGGACTGCATGTTACGCGTGAATACACCGGTCACGGTGTAGGGCGGCAGATGCATGAAGGTCCACAGGTGCCGAATTATGGAATGCCCGGACGCGGAATGCTGCTGCGCGAAGGCATGACAATTGCTCTGGAACCGATGGTTTTGATCGGAACACCTTACACGCGCGTTACCCCTGACCAGTGGACGGTTGTTTCGGCAGACGGCTCGATCACAGCGCATTTTGAACATTCGGTTGCCATCACAGCAGAAGGTCCGGTCATTTTAACCCTCCTGGGAGATGGCCGGAGTCCTGGACGGTTCTGCCAAGAGCGTGTATAATTGCATCTTTGGCTGTGCAATCAGGAATTATTTTAAGGAGTCACAAGTCATGAAGGTTTCTCCATCCATTAGAAAGCGCTGCATCAAATGCAAAATTGTACGGCGCAACCGCAGATTATACGTGATCTGCGAAAACCCAAAGCACAAACAGCGACAGGGGTAAGAGGATATTATGGCGAGAATTGAAGGTGTCGATCTTCCACGTAATAAGCGGGTTGAAATAGCCCTGACTTACCTGTTTGGTATTGGCCTTACACGTTCACGTGAGATTTTGGCGAATACCCGTGTAAACCCGGATATCCGGGTAAAGGATCTTTCGGAAACGGAAGTCAACCTTTTACGCGAGTACATCTCCAAGAACTATAAAGTAGAAGGCGACCTGCGCCGCGAGGTGCAGATGAACATTAAGCGGCTCATTGAGATTGGCTGCTACCGAGGTCTACGTCACCGCCGCAATTTACCGGTGAATGGCCAGCGCACGCGTACTAATGCGCGTACCCGCAAAGGCCCCAAGAAGACCGTAGCCGGTCGTGGCCGCCGCCGAGGCGCAACCAAGAAATAACCCAATCTCTCTGAGCCTGGTGTTGGTGGAAGTATCCTCACTTCCGCGGCTGCTGACACCAGGTTTCAGAGCAGAAGAAGTTCTTTCTGTAGGTTGTCAAGAATTAACGATTACTGCGAGGTATTATGGCTCAAAACGTACGCTCAACGCGTCGCGCAAATACAGCCCGCAAAACCAAGCGCACTTTGTCTTCAGGACAGGTGCACGTATTTGCTTCTTTCAACAATACGATCGTAACCATCACTGACCCACAGGGTAATACCGTATGCTGGGGCAGTTCTGGTTCAGCCGGCTTCAAGGGCTCTCGCAAGAGCACTCCCTTTGCTGCTCGTTTAGCTGCTGAGCAGGCTGTAAAATCGGCTATGTCGATGGGTATGCAGGAAGTTGATCTCATCGTCAAAGGCCCCGGTCCGGGACGCGAAAACGCCATCCGGGCTGTACAATCGTTAGGTATGAGAGTGCGCTCCATTGCGGACATTACCCCGGTGCCCCATAACGGATGCCGGCCTCCCAAAAAGCGCCGCGTCTGATTTATCAAGAGTGAGGGAAGAAAATGGCTAAGTACACTGGTCCGGTATGCAAACTATGCCGGCGTGAAGGTGAAAAACTATTCCTCAAGGGTGAGCGTTGCTTTACGGCAAAATGCGCATTTGAAAAACGCGCTTTTGGTCCCGGACAGCACGGCCGCACCCAGACGCGCAAGGAACGGGAAAGTGATTATGCCCGCCAATTGCGCGCCAAACAGAAGGCTCGCCGAGTATACGGTGTTATGGAACGTCAGTTCCGCCGCTACTTTGGTATTGCCTCCCACAAGCGCGGTATGACCGGCCTCAACCTTCTTCAGACCATGGAATTACGGCTCGATAATGTCGTTTTCCGCCTTGGTCTGGCAGAAGATCGGGCTCAGGCTCGCCAGCTTGTCAACCATGGTCACATCCTTGTCAATGGGCATCGCACGGATATCCCCTCCATGCTGCTTAAACCAGGTGACGTAATTTCAGTGCATGAAATTTCCCGTAAAAACGGATATTTCAAGGTCTTACCCGAAATTGCTGAAAAGCGCAATTGCGCTGTTTGGCTCGACCGTGATCTGCGCGGCCTTTCGGGGCGTGTTATGCGCCTGCCTGAACGGACGGAGATCGATGGCAACCTCAACGAACAGCTCATCGTCGAGTATTATTCTCGGTAGAAAGCTGGTTCAACCTGTGCGTAATTCTGATCGTGCATCGGGAAGGGGTGTATCGTGGCTATAAGTAATATGGTTACACCAAAAGTAGATCGGGATGAAGAAGCCCGAAACTACGGTAAGTTTATCATCAGCCCGTTAGAGAACGGCTATGGGGTTACCCTGGGCAATGCCCTGCGGCGCGTGCTGCTGTCCTCCTTGGATGGCGCTGCGATCACCTCCATCCGTATCACCGACGCGCTGCATGAGTTCAGTGAGATCCCAGGGGTGCGCGAAGATGTCATTCAGGTCATGCTCCAGATCAAACAGATCCGTTTGATCATGCATGAGGGTGAGACCTCTCACCTGCATCTGGATGTGCGCGGGGAAGGTGTGGTTACCGCCGCTGATATTCAAACACCTGCCGAGGTAGAAATCGTTAACCCCGAACTTTACCTCTTTACGGTGGATGACAGCAAAACCCGCCTGGAAATTGATTTGACTGTCGAACGTGGACGTGGCTATTCGCCCTCGTCTGACCGCAGCGGAAAACTGCCTATTGGTGAGTTACCGGTAGATGCTATCTACAGCCCGGTTAAACGGGTGAACTACCTTGCATCAGCAGCCCGCGTTGGTCAGAGCACCAACTACGATAAACTGACCCTTGAGATCTGGACGGATGGTACAACCACTCCTGAAAAAGCTCTTGGACAGGCATCCAAACTACTCATTGACCACCTGCGTTATATCGCTGGTATCAGTGAAGAAGCTTTGGTTATCGGCATCGAGAAAGAAGTCACTGGCAGCCGCTTAACAAGTGAAGCAGCCGAAACACCTATCGAAAACCTGGATCTTTCTGTGCGGGTCTTCAACTCGCTCAAACGGACCGGCGTTACTACGGTAGGCGATGTGCTCGAACTGCTTGACAAAGGTAATGAAGCTGTGATGTCGATCCGTAACTTTGGCGAAAAGAGTCTCGAAGAACTGCGTCTGAAGATGATCGAAAAAGGCTTCATTCGAGAAGAGAAAGAATCGGAGTAATTCAACATGCGTCATCAGGTAGCTGGTTATAGATTAGATCGTGGCATGGATGAACGCGATGACCTGCGCCGGACCCTCATGGGACAGCTTTTTACCCATGAACGGATCAAGACCACTCGCACAAAAGCGATGGCCATCCGCTCAGAAGCTGAAAAGTTGATCACCCTGGCCCGCAATAGTGGTAAAGGCAGCGATGCAGATAAAGTAAATGCCCGCCGCCACGCCGCTTCTGTCTTAGCGAATGCTGATGTTGTCAAGAAATTATTTGATGATATTGCTCCTCGCTATGCCACACGCAATGGTGGTTATACGCGTATCTTAAAATTAGGACCCCGTTTAGGCGATAATGCTGACATGGTCCTGATCGAGTTAGTTGAATCGTAACCTATCTGGCTTTTTGCCGGATTGGAATGGCACGTTACCAGTTGATACTTGCTTATGATGGCACGGACTTCCAGGGCTTTCAACGCCAAGGAAGAACCCGTACCGTCCAGGGTGAGGTGGAAACCAGTCTGCGCCGCCTTAATTGGCAGGAGCGGACCATCGTCTCCGCAGGTCGCACCGATACCGGTGTGCATGCAGAGGGGCAGGTTATCGCCTTCGACCTGGATTGGCCGCACTCTCCGGAAGAGCTTCAACATGCATTGAACGCCTTCCTACCCGGAGATGTATCGGTCTTAGCGGTACGGCAAGCGCCGGTGGGGTTCCATCCCCGCTACGATGCCCTTTCACGTTGCTACCAGTACCGGTTGTATTGTCAACCGGCACGAAATCCGCTGCGCGAACGATATGCGTGGAGGATTTGGCCGCCCGTAGAGTTTGAAAGACTTGAACAGGCTGCTGCGCTGCTGGTAGGTGAGCATGACTTTACTGCCTTTGGCCGGGCTATGCACCCGGGCGAAACCACAGTGCGTAAGGTACTGCACACAAATTGGGCAAAGGTAGGCCAAGACGGGTTTTGTTTCACCGTCGAAGCCAATGCATTCTTGTACCACATGGTGCGCCGCATGGTGTTCTTACAGGTACAAGTTGGACAGGGACGCCTTGCGCTGGAAGATCTAGAAGCCGCGATCCGGCAGAACCGCCGGGTGATTCCGGGGTTGGCAAAACCCCAAGGGTTAACGCTCTTTCAGGTGCGTTATCCATCTGAGCAAGAAATCCTGGAATAACAAACAGGTGTACCGGTTGAATGATCGGGTATCCTGTGAAACGAAGTGATTGGAGATAAGGATCGTGGACAAGACATTCGTCCTAAAAGGCAAACCCGAAAGCAATTGGATCTTAATGGATGCCAACGAACAGGGTATTGGCCGTCTGGCAACCGAGATCGCCAAGTTCCTACTTGGCAAGCATAAGCCAACCTACACGCCGGGTGTGGATATGGGCGATTTCGTCGTGGTCATCAACGCACGGCACATGAAGATCTCCCAAAAACGCCTGGACACCAAAACCTACTACCGGATTTCCGGTTACCCGGGTGGTATCCATGCCACAGGTTTGCGCAATCAAATGAACGCGCATCCTGACCGTGTGATCGTGGCTGCTGTTTGGGGTATGTTACCCCATAACAAAGTCGGCCGCCGGTTGATAAAACGGCTCAGAATATACCCTGAGAGCGAGCATCCACATGCGGCCCAAAAACCGCAGGTAGCTGCATAGAGGAGTTAGCGTATTATGTCCGTTCAGTTTTTTGAAGGTGTTGGACGTCGCAAAGAAGCTACAGCCCGTGTACGGTTGATGACCGGTACAGGTCAATTTACCGTAAACGACCGGCCGTTGGAAGATTACTTCCCACGCTTGGGCGATATGCAGGCTATCTTTAGCCCCATTGATGCCGCCAATATGGACCGCGCCACCTTGGATTGCACCGTTGTGGTGCACGGTGGTGGTGTAACCGGCCAGACCGATGCGGTCAAATTGGGCGTTGCCCGGGCTTTACTAAAGATCAATCCTGAAAACCGGCCCGCGCTGCGTGAGGCAGGCTTGCTTACTCGCGATTCCCGTATCAAGGAACGCAAGAAACCAGGTCTCAAGCGCGCCCGCAAGGCTCCTACCTACACCAAACGTTAATCTTTCCAACCTGTTCCTTAGGTTGTGATCGGTGCGGTGAAGGAAGTAGTTTTGTACTCCGTTCGATAATATTAATTCAATGCAAGGGCGTACCTTTGTACGCTCTTGCTGTTTAAATTACCCTGGTTTACCGCAGCCCAATCTAACCCTTGCTGTGATGGCAGGTATAATTGACCTATCTTGGAAAAAGGATATGCGATGAGTAAACAAACACAAAAAGGGATCATCATCCTCGGCCTTGGACCGGGCGCAGTGGATCAATTGACCTGTGAAGCCTGGGAACATTTGCAGACCCTCGATGAGATCTATTTACGCACCTCGCAGCATCCCACTGTTCAAGGTTTTCCCCCGACATTAAAGGTAAAATCATTTGACCATTTTTACGAGAGCAGTGAGCGTTTTGAAGAGGTCTATGCTCACATCATTGCGGAAGTCATCCGGTTAGGGCAGCGTCCCCAAGGGGTCACCTATGCTGTTCCCGGTCATCCCTTTGTGGCTGAGGCTACTGCACCGGCCATCGTGAAACAAGCGCGTGAAATGGGTATCCCGGTCAAGGTTATCGAAGGGCTAAGCTTTTTAGAACCCACTTTCACCGCTTTGGGAGAAGACCCATTCCCGCGGATGGCGTTTGCCGATGCTTTGGAACTCACTGCCCGTCAAATGCCTCCGTTTCCCCCCTCCGAACCGGCTCTCATTGCCCAGATCTATTCCCGGGCGGTGGCCTCCGATGTGAAGCTTACCCTCAATTCGGTTTATCCCGACCAGCATCCGGTCAAACTTGTCCATGCCGCCGGAACCTCCCAAGAGGTTGTTGAAGATCTCAAGTTATATGAGATCGACCGAAGCCGGCATTTAGGGCTGCTTTCCAGCCTTTATTTACCTCCACTCAGCACAGATGCTGCCTTTGAGGATTTTCAAGAGATCGTTGCCCGCTTGCGTGCCCCGGATGGCTGCCCTTGGGATCGCGAACAAACCCATTTGACCCTCCGGCAGCATTTGCTGGAAGAGACCTATGAAACCCTGGAAGCGATGGATGCAGAAGATGCAGATGGGATGCGGGAAGAATTCGGCGATCTGCTGCTGCAGATCGTGTTGAACGCTCAAATTGGGGCTGAGGAAGGGGAGTTCACCATGGCGGAAATCCTTCAAAGCATCAACCAAAAGATTGTCCGCCGCCATCCGCATGTGTTTGGTGAAGTGGATGTTGATGATGTAAAAGGTGTCTTGAAGAATTGGGAAAAATTAAAAGAGAAGGAACGTTCCGACAACCATGTAGAAAAAGGGCTATTGGATGGTGTTCCGAAATCCTTGCCTGCCTTGGTATTAGCCCAAGAATATCAAGAACGGGCTGCCAGGGTTGGGTTTGATTGGGATGCCATCAAACCGGTGTGGGATAAGGTTGCTGAGGAGATGGAGGAAGTCCACACCGCTGAAGATGAAGAAAGCCGGGCTAAAGAACTGGGAGACCTGTTGTTCGCCGTGGTCAACCTCATCCGCTGGAATAAAGTGGAAGCCGAGAGTGTACTCCGTGCCGCCAATCAGCGCTTCTTTAAACGGTTTAAATATATCGAGCAAAAAGCAAAGGAAACCGGCCGCAACCTGACCGATATGAGCTTGAGTGATATGGATCAATGGTGGGATGAGGCTAAAAAGAATGGGGTGGATAAATGATTTGTCATTACGAGAAGCTGCGAAGCAGCGCCGAAGCAATCTCCCTTGTATGTGACCTCCCGCTTAAT